>JBEIQI010000097.1:0-10147 GCA_040376605.1 Flavobacteriales bacterium
AAATTCTTGCCCTTTAGCACGATTTGGAGCAGCTTGATCTGATTGTTGTTGCTGCATAGTTTGCATATTTCTTTTTTGTAATTCTTGAAATACCAACTCCATTTCTTCATTGGTCATTAAAGGCTTACCACCAGAACTATCCGCCAAAGCATCAATGATACCTTTGTACATAAGATCTTTATCGAGCTTAACATCCATTTTATTTAATGATCTGGTTACATCATAACCTACTGCATAACTAAGCTTCTGTTCAAAGGTTTCTAATTTATAGTCTCCTTTACCTTCTGACTTTTTTCCACATGAAGCAAGAAGTAAAGCTGCAAATCCGAATACAAATAATTTTTTCATCTTAAAATTTAAATTTTGGCAAATATAAGAATATAGAATTGTGTTTGATGGTGAAGGCTATAATTGCACCATTTCAAAACCGGTACCTGTTAAAATGAGAAAACCCCCGCGGAGAGCAGGGGTAATCTCAAACCAACCCAAATCAAGATTATATATATGTTAAATAGATAACTAACTAAAACAATACAAAGGTACAATTAAATTTGAATCCTAAACGGATTTAAATGCATTAATTCTCAATGAAAACCCATAAATATTCATTAAAAAACTGTTTTTCAGGCATTTATTTTTTTTGACATTAGGCAATTTTAACGTTAAATAAGATAAGATCCAGGATAATTTGCACCTTTAACCCACCGTACAAAATGTCTAAAATCAAAAAAATATTGAGCATGGCTTTGGGAATTCCTATTCGGAAATACCATAGCGATTATAGCGGCAACCTATATATTACCATGGAAAATGGTAAGAAGGTGCTCAATACTGATTCTGTTAATTATTCATATAACAGCCTGCATAGGGTATTTCAGTCTGCTTTTGATAAATCATCTCTTACCAAAGGAGGTACATTAACTACCCTCATATTAGGTCTGGGCGCCGGCAGTATCATAGAGATTTTAAGGAAAGAATACCATACATCCGGTAATATCACAGCCGTGGATATCGATCCTGTAATCATTGAGATTGCCCAATCGGAATTTAATATACACCAATTTGATCCGGTCGAAATTGTACATGCCGATGCTTTGGATTTTTTAAAAACCGACACCGGTTTATACCATCTTATTTGCATGGATTTATTTATTAATGAAACGGTCCCATTACAATTTCTGAACTTCCAATTTATCCATGACCTCATCACTCGGTTAACCAACCACGGAAGACTTTACATCAATATCATGTTGGTAAATGAAGGAATCAAAAAAACCTTCCGTGAAATTTACGATGAGATAAAACATACCACTGAATTAAGCAAGGTTGAAATCATCCAACTAGAAGAAAATAATGTTGTTTTGATGGTTATAAAATAGTTTTTATGTAATTTCAATATTCAATTAATACCTATGACCCCAACCAAGTGTTTAGATTGTGGCGAAGAGCTAATTGGTAGAATCGATAAAAAATTTTGTAACGATTTATGCCGAAACAATTACAACAATAAACTAAATAAAGACACCAATAACCTGGTGCGCAACATCAATAATATATTACGCCGAAACCGCAGAATCTTAGCGGAGTTAACCCCCAATGGTAAAGCGAAAATTCCGAAGGAAAAAATGATACTTAAGGGATTTAACTTTAACTTCTATACCAGTATATATACTACCAAAACAGGAAATACCTATTATTTCTGTTACGAATATGGTTATCTCAACTTAGAGGATGATTACCTTGCTTTAGTAAAGAATGAAAGAGTAAAGGAATAAAGAATTCATGCAGGTCATTCCCAGCATGGGCCACAGCGCATATGTCATTCATCGAGGCCTGTTAATTTTTGGCAAATAAGAGGGTATTTTTCAATGATAAATTTGAGTACCTCAATTTTGGCACAGCCATTGCACTACCCTATGAAAATGGAATATATGAAACGTATGATTGTATTATCAGCTTTGATTTTTTTATTAGCAGGAGGACTTAGTGCTCAGCTAGTACAAACTCAAAAATTAAAGGTTCAATCTAAACCAGTTAGCAGCACCGCCGTAAATCGAAATTCGGTTTATATAGATGCCAATACCATGCAGGTAAAATTGGTTAAAACCAGAATGGCTTTTAAAACCGTTCAAGCAACCTCCTTAAAAAGGAAAAAAGGTAAAAAATAAATATTCACGTTCTTTTCTCATAACGCTGCAGGTAAGAGGAGGTTTCGCAAGGAATCTCCTCTTCTTTATTTATGCGATATATAATTTAATTCAGTCATTAACTGAATAACATCCATTTTCTGATTCATCAATTGATAAGCTTGAATTCCCGTATTGCGCGCCCCTTCGATATTTTCGGGCATATCATCAATAAAAACGACATCTTCAGGTTCACATTGTAATTGATCTAAAACCCAGGTATAGGTTCCGGTATCAGGCTTTCGTCTGCCAATTACATGCGAATAAAAATATAGATCAAAATAGGTTCTTGGATCTGTATTAAAAGCAGTCCGAAAATTATCTTCAAAATAACCAGCATGCAAATCATTGATATTGCTCAGTAAATGAACCTTATAATGCAGCCTCAGTTGCTTTAGCATGGTAAGCCTTTCATGCGGTAAATCCTTAATGATGCTATTCCATATCGAAATAATGTCCTTTTCTGTAAAACCTGGCTTTAAATAGGCCGAAAGACTTGCCAAAAACTCACTGGTTCCAATGGCTCCAATTTCATACTTAGGAACAATATCGAATTTTATGAGCCTTACTTGCTCTTCATTCAGGTTCATAATAGAACCAAAACCCGCAGAAATCCTATTTAAATCGATATTGAGAAGAACTCCTCCCAAGTCAAAAATAATATGCTTTACTCCATTATTCATGGATTCAAAGATAAACTTCCAATATGAATGAATTGTCAATATTAGGTAATCATAAAGTGATTTTGGGTTTTTTCAGCAAAAATGATACTTTTGCGGCTTCGTAAAAATAGAACGTTGTATGGAAAACCTTGTTTACATTATTCCACTTTTTGGTGTCCTTGCCCTCATTTATACCTTTATTAAGTTTGCCTGGGTTGGTAAACAGGACGCAGGTAATGATAAAATGAAAACCATTGCCAAAGCAATTGCCGATGGAGCCATGGCCTTTTTGAAAGCTGAATACCGAGTTTTAGCCATTTTCGTAGTTATAGCCGGTATCCTTTTGGGAGTTATTTCAACCGTAGAAGGTATCAAGTCGGAACATTCACATTGGTTTATTGTAGTTGCCTTTGTTATAGGTGCTTTTTTTAGTGCACTTGCCGGATTTATTGGAATGCGTGTTGCAACTAAAGCGAATGTTAGAACGGCTAATGCAGCTAAAACATCCTTAAGCAAAGCTTTAAAGGTTTCTTTTACAGGAGGAACCGTTATGGGTATGGGAGTTGCTGGATTGGCTGTATTAGGTTTAAGTATGCTTTTTGCCTTATTATATAATTGGTTCATGGGCGGTCAGTGGACTGGAAATGATGGAATGACCAAAGTTTTGGAAGCGCTTGCCGGTTTCTCCTTAGGTGCAGAATCAATTGCCCTTTTTGCCCGTGTAGGTGGTGGAATTTATACGAAAGCGGCGGATGTAGGTGCTGACCTTGTAGGAAAAGTTGAAGCTGGTATTCCAGAGGATGATCCTCGTAACCCTGCAACCATTGCAGATAACGTGGGTGATAACGTTGGTGATGTAGCCGGTATGGGTGCTGACTTGTTTGGTTCATATGTAGCAACCGTTTTAGCAGCTATGGTGCTTGGAAACTATGTGATTAGGGATATGGGTGGTTCCATAGATGATCAATTTGGTGGTATCGGACCTATCGTACTTCCTATGCTTCTTGCAGGCTTAGGAATTGTTTTCTCCTTAATAGGTTTCTTCTTTGTAAACGTAAAAGATGACAAAGGTGCTAATGAAAGTACTGTTCAAGCTGCCTTAAATAAAGGAAACTGGGGATCAATCATACTAACTTTAGTAGCGGCCTATTTTGTTATAGACTGGATGCTTCCAAAAACAATGATGATGAATTTCTTCGGAGAAGGTATTGTTGAAATCACCTCTATTCGAGTATTTGGCGCGGTATGCGTTGGTATGTTTGTTGGAGGGGTGATCTCCTTTATTACTGAGTTTTATACCGGGATGAATGGAAAGCCGGTTAGAGGAGTGGTTCAAAAATCTGGAACTGGCGCAGCCACCAACATTATTGCCGGATTATCCTTAGGTATGATGAGTACCTTTATGCCAGTAATTCTTTTTGCTGGAGCTATTTGGGGGTCTTATGCCCTAGCAGGTTTTTATGGTGTAGCCATAGCAGCATCTGCAATGATGGCAACCACCGCCATGCAATTAGCCATCGACGCCTTTGGCCCTATTGCAGACAATGCGGGTGGAATCGCTGAAATGAGCGAATTACCAAAAGAAGTAAGAGAAAAAACGGATATATTAGATACGGTAGGTAATACAACTGCAGCTATTGGTAAAGGTTTTGCCATTGCATCTGCTGCTCTTACCGCATTGGCCCTTTTTGCTGCCTATGTAACATTCACAGGTATTGATGGAATCAATATTTATAAAGCTAAAGTATTAGCCGCTTTATTTGTAGGAGGTATGATTCCGGTAGTATTTTCAGCCTTAGCAATGAGTTCAGTTGGAAAAGCAGCTATGCAAATGGTTACTGAGGTACGTCGCCAATTCCGTGAAATTCCTGGAATTCTTGAGGGTACCGGTAAACCGGATTATGAAAAATGTGTTGAAATATCTACCAAGGCCGCTATCAAAGAAATGATGCTTCCTGGAGCTATTACCATTATTAGTCCAATTATAATTGGTTTTGCAATGGGTGCAGAAGCTTTAGGAGCTTATATGGCGGGTGTTTGTGTAAGTGGTGTATTATGGGCATTGTTCCAAAATAATGCAGGTGGTGCTTGGGATAATGCAAAAAAATCATTTGAAAAAGGAGTTGAAATAGAAGGTCAAAAATTCTATAAAGGTTCCGAACCTCACAAAGCTGCTGTAACTGGCGACACGGTGGGTGATCCTTTCAAAGATACCTCAGGGCCGTCGATGAATATTCTTATTAAGTTAACTTGTTTGGTGGGATTGGTAATTGCTCCAATTTTACCTAAAGCAATCAAAGCTGATAAACAATATCCATCAAACGGTTTGGTGCCTTATCAAATAAACAACACCGATCAAGAAATTAATTTTAAGAATGCTTTGGTTCTGAATAATGAAGACTTTTATCTCACCTATGCATATAATAAAGGATTTAAATCTTCGCAGGAATCCGAAAATAAATAAATTGATATAAGGGGAAAGCAACTTAATGGTTGCTTTTTTCTTGAACTAATATTAACAGTAAATTTGCAAATGACTATTATTTTTGATAGCATCGTAAAATAAAACCAAAACCTCACTGATGTACATTAACGGTGTTGCTTGTTACCTACCCTCCAAAGTGCTACCCAACAGTTATTTTACTGAAAGGTGTGGTATTACAGATGAGTGGATAAAGTCAAGAACCGGAATTGAGGAAAGAAGAATTTGCACGCCTGGTGAAAATGCCAACACCATGGGTATTGAGGCGGTAAAAAACTTGTTGGCACAGTTGGGTGAAGATGGAAAATCCTTCGATTTAATTGTAGGAGCCTCTTATACACCCTATGATACCGTTGCTACATTAGGTCACCAAATACAACATTATTTACAAATAGCGGATGTACCAACGCTCTATATTTCTACAGCATGTAGCAGCGTTTTAAATGCAATTGAAATAGTGGAAGGTTATTTTGCCTTAGGCAAGGCTACCAGAGCCTTGGTAGTTGGAAGTGAACACAATTCGGGATATTTTGATGAAAATGATAAAATTTCCGGTCCACTTTGGGGAGATGGTTCCGTTGCCTTTTCCATTTCAAAAGAAAAAATATTCGAAGGAGATTTAGAAATACAGCATATTTCAACCGGAGGTGCAGCGCATACTCCCAAAGCTACTAAAGCGGTCTATCTTCATCCAATAGAACATGATTTCCCTATGGCAGATGGCAGAGATGTATTTATCAATGCCTGTTCTTATATGGAGAGAGAAAGTCGAAGGGTTTTAGAAAAATTCAAACTTTCTATCGATCAAATTGACTATTATATTCCACATCAAGCCAATCATCGGATTTCATTACACATAACCAATGAATTGGGACTGGATGAATCTAAATTGGTAGCCAATATTCAAAAATATGGTAATACTGGTTGTTGTGGTTTTGGTATAGGCGTTGCAGAAACCTGGTCTAAGTTCAAAAAGGGTGATAAAATCCTTTCCATTGTTTTTGGTGGTGGATATTCCTACGGAGCTATGCTCATGCAAAAATAAAAAAATCAATTGCTTCCTTCATGATTACTCATCCTTCAATTTATTGAGGGCATTGGAGTATTTATTGAATTTAATATAAAACGCCCGATATAAAGCCGTGTTCTTGAGCTTCATATCGGGCGTATTTTATTGTCTTTTAGTTTAACTTATCTAATCAAGTTTACATGCCCTAAAATAGTATGTGACTTTCCTAGTTGATCAACGATTTCAACTCTATAAGCATAAACTCCCATTTTATATAATTCGCCACTGCCATTTGACTGTCGACCATTCCATCCTTTAGCCATATCATCGCTTACAAAAATTTCTTTTCCCCATCTATCAAAAATGGTCATTTTAAATTCTGTAATACCTGTTCCATAAGCCATGAACATTTCATTTAAACCATTATCGTTAGGAGTAAATGAATTGGGAATATGACATCCGTACTCTTCGGTAACAATATAGGTATGCTGAATAGTATCCGAACAACCACTTGTATTGAATACAATCAAGGTAACTGTAAAAGTATCAGGATAGTCATAAATATGACTCGGATATTGAACATTTGAACCAGATCCATCACCAAAATCCCAAATCCAGGTATTGATATTTGCAACACTTAAATCAACGAACTGAATAACACGCCCAACCAGCGGACTTGGATCAGTTATATTGATGGTAAACTCCGCCTCTGGATAAGGAGCTACGGTAATATAGTCATTCACCGTCGCAGTAGCCTGACAACCATATTCTGTAGTTACCGTTAATGTAACATCATAGAATAAGAATGTATTATCTAATCCATCGGTATATGTATAGGTTGGATTTTGTGCACTGGAGGTATCACCCGTTCCAAATTCCCATAACCAGGATACGATATCCGTTGTATCACCGGTACTTAAATCATTAAAGTCAATTACTAAAGGGGCGCATCCAGCAAGCGGTGTAGCTGAGAAGTTAACGGTAGGCGATGGATTAACCGCAATTTCTTTTACCACCGTATCCTTACATCCAATAGCATTTGTAAGTATTAATGATACATCATAATTAGCAACCGCCGTGTAGATATGTGATGGATTGGTTAATGCAGATCCAGATGCTGGTACTGTGCCAAAATCCCAAACCCAACTAACGATGTTTGTATCGGTATAAATGGTTTCATCAAAGAAATAGGTATTGGAATCCATACAAGCTGGTAAATAACTAAAGTCCGCATGAATAGAATCTAAAACGTTCACCGGTTTGACAATGGTATCTCTGCATCCACGGGTAGTTTCAATGATGAGTTGAACATTATGAACCGCATAGTTTTGTAATAATACACAGGTGTCTGGTGAATGACTAATCAATGGAGCTTCATCAAAGTCCCATAAATAAGAACTTATAGTAGACCCGGAGTTAGTGCTGGAAGTATCATAAAAACAAGTAGGTTTATCCAAACAGCCTAGTTCATAGACAAAATCGGCAACAGGATCTTCCTCCACTAAAGTTAAATATAAAACAACCAAGCTCGTATCGACTCCAGATGTATACATTCCATTTAGGGTATAGGTTACTGAATCAATAATCCCAGTTGGTATTACAAGAGCAGAGTCTCCGCTTGGGTCTAACACCGTAATATCAGGATTGGCAGGCCAAGTCCATGTATATGGAACTGTAGAGTTAATATCCACGAGCACCGAGTCATCTGCACAAAACATACCTCTTAATTTAACGGTATCCATCGTTAATGCCGGAGCACATGAACCCACACCACTGCTTACACCACCTTGAATGGTGCAAAGCACGCCATTCACATAAACCTCTATATCTTGAGTTGAATTGATAGCATTTGAAATGGCCGATGGATCCAATACATAATAAAATTTGAAGGTAACAGATTGACCAGGAGCAATACTATTCCAGTAATGCGTAATCCCCATACAATCGTCAAAACCACCATTGGTGCTACCTACGGCAGTATTAAATCCAGCTCCAACATTCCCATTCCAGGTATCGGCAATACTGATTGGAAAACTACCTACATTACCCCCAATAAATGCCCTTGCATCTGGATAGCCTGTAGATAACATCCCTAAATAACAACCATAATCCTGTCCGATAGCGGTACATAGAGCATTAGTAGCTCCCCCTGACGGATTTTGCATAACGGTATTATCGGTATTAAAGCTAAAGCTATATACCTGCTCATTATCCGGATCTAAATGTCTTAAGTAATAAACGTTAGGTAATGGCACTACACCATTGTTCTTTAAAGTAATGGTAGTAGAAAAATATAATTCAGAATCAGGAACAACGGTATATTGACAAATATGCAAATTCGTGGTTCCATTAATTAAATCACCTTCCCATTGACCTTGTGTGGTATTGCCGTTATTACCATAAAAGGTAACAGCTCCAGGTATTCCACCACCAATGCTACCATCACAAGACCCGAAACTATTATAATTGGCGTAAACCACTCCGTTAATTTCCAAACCCCAAGCCTCATAAGGAGAACCAGGATAAAAATAATCCCCACATCTTACAGGTTGACCTAGCCCTGAAGAAGCATTCCAACCATCTTGTTCATGATCGGCCACAAAACCTAAGGCAGTTCCCATATTAGCATTGTAGCCTGCGGGAGGTGTTTGAGCACCATATACTCCGCATGCGGAAATTCCTACTTCGGAATAAAGTCCTTGTAAGAAAATCTGACCACCTACCATTTGCGAATAACCCGCAAAACTAAAGGTGATAACTGAAAGGAGGGTCAGTAAACTATTTCTCATATTTTAAAGATGTGGTAATGCTTTTAAATCGGGTGAATCAAATATATTCAATGTTTTTCGAATACATATAAATATAAGATGCACAAACCATGCTTAAGGTTGTATCCGGTTTAACAATTTATTAATTAGATAGATGCATATATCCCACAATTATAGACCATGGATGCAGGGTAAGTGCCCAAAACAGGGTAAAACCACATCAATAAGAAGGGTTTAAGTCTTGAAATTAATAAGATGGGGATTTAGCCATACTAACTGAGTAATTTACTCTTGATAGTGCAAATCAAACTTTCCATCAGTAATTAAAACTGAATCGTTACTGCTTGAATTAAAGATATGACCGTAAAATTCGGCCACTATATGCTTATCTGATGGATTAAATTCTTTAATAATGATGGTAGCAGGATGATGAGCCTTAGCATAATAGCCTGATCCTAAACTAGCACCAAATAAAAAGGCATTATTGGCACTATCTAGTTCAAAGGTATCCACCATGGCATATTGGGTCAATGAAAATGCAATGGGATTTTGTCCTTGGGTAATGCTGGTTGCATTGATTAAAATTTTCCCACTTACTAAATAGGTTGGGGCAGCATTGGCATACCATGCACTCCCGTTCACCTTAAAAGAAATAGGGTATTGATCTGCAGGATCGCAACTGGATAATGCCAATACAATAACGCTTAAACAAGTAAAAATTAATTTCTTCATGGGTTCACTGTTTTAACAAGTAAACGTAAAGATGCTGAATTTAATATTCAA
The DNA here is from genome assembly GCA_040376605.1 of Flavobacteriales bacterium. GTDB lineage: Bacteria > Bacteroidota > Bacteroidia > CAIKAF01 > CAIKAF01 > JANWKQ01. The sequence goes on from JBEIQI010000097.1 coordinate 9,891, forward strand.
TATCAAGAAAAAGCTGAAATCCCTGTAACATCCATACCCGTAATCAGTAAGTGTACATCATGGGTACCCTCGTAGGTAATCACCGATTCAAGGTTCATCATATGACGCATGATGCTATAATCACCCGTGATACCCATAGCTCCAAGAATTTGACGCGCTTCACGTGCAATTTGAATTGCCATGTTCACATTGTTTCTTTTAGCCATAGAAATTTGTGCCGGAGTGGCTCTATTTTCATTTTTTAATACACCCAATCT
>JBEIQI010000238.1:0-4870 GCA_040376605.1 Flavobacteriales bacterium
AGCATACAGCCAGCTTTATTAAAGAATAGAATTATTTATTTTCCACAATACCTAATATTGGATTTCCAATACTATCCTTCTTTACGGTTAAAAGAAATTCCTTTCCATCCTCATCCATTAAAATTACCTTTTTTGCTTTAATGGTGTCGTAATCGGCTTTTACACTGCTTTCGCAGGAAAGCAGGGAAATAAATATTCCGACAAATAAAAAGAGTTGAAATTTTTTCATAGCATAGTTGTCCATTAATTGACTGTAAATGTTCGTGTGATGGTCCCCACGATATCTTCATTTATATAAAATACTTCTTTCTCCTCCTGATTTATAAATGCTCTGATCCCCACAGCTGGCTTCTCTTTTTCATTCGGATCTATTTTTTCAATAACCAATTCAAGGGTATTGGTTCCTTTGTTGATTCCTCCAATTATTACTCCACTCCTACTTTTATTATTTACTTCTATTTGAAACAACCCATTTACCGTGGCCGAAACTTTATAACCATAACAGGAAATATCCAAATAACCCATATAATCTACCTTCTCAATTTCCTTTGGAACCACAGGTACAATGCCCGTTGGCTGAAATTCCTTTAAATCCAGAAATGAATAATCCTTATTATGTAAGTTCAAAATAAAATCTTTAGCATCTCTCATTTTCATTTCCAGCAATTTAAGTTTGCCCTCTTCCTCCAACATACATAAGGTAATGATATTCGATTCGCTTTTATTTTCTCCATACATATAAAAAGCATTTACTGTAGATCCCTTTTTTGCATGCTTTAAATACGTAAAATTGGAAAAAGGCGGCAAGCCTTGTTTCATATTATCCAGGACCTCATTCGGATAATTAAATCCCATGGATAAGGCCTCATTTTTCATTTTTATAAAACTACTTTGGGCCAAGCTGTTCTTTAATCCATCAATATCTCCTTTATTAATAGCATCGGAGAAGGCCTGGTATAATTTATTGGCATCATCCGGCATTTTTTGTGCAGATAAGCCCATACTCATCATCCCAATAATCATGGCGACATAAGTAATTCTAAAAAAAAGAGGTTTTCTCATTTATTGTATGCAATATTTTAAAGAACCTTAAAGTTAGTATATATTATCAATTACTAAAACCCGAATTAATGAAAAGACCCTTACCTAATTCATTTGCGTATGAAATCAATTGCGTTAGGTATAGGATGTTGGATACTTCCTCTCCTTCTTTTCAGCCAACAACAGGATACGGTAAAAACTATCCCAGGTAGATTCCAATTAGGGATTCGAGCAACTACCAGTTTATTTTCTCACGATAATGGAGCACCCGGTTATGGCGTTGGCGGCCATTTCAGAATATTGGTGCACGAACGAATCAATACCGAATGGTTTGCCGATGTACTATTTACGGATATCGGTGGACTCGCCAATCGCAATGATTATCATATCGGTTGGTCGGTGATGTTTTATGTTTTAAAACCCAAAAACTTTACACGGAAATTTTTACCCTATGTGGTGGCCGGACATTGTTTTGATTATACCAATATCCATATCACTTCAAGAAATGAGGACAAGGGCCGCTTTAGCTCAGCCGTTCAAATGGGGGCGGGATTACATTATAACATTACACCCAAATTCGATATTTCTTTCACTACTCAATACATGCTTCATTTAGGAGGCGAACTACATACCCATATTAATAATGGTGAAATAGAAATTGAGGAACATCCGGGGGTAAGTTGGGAAGGCCATTTATTGCTGTCATTAAGTGTTAACTATAAAATTGCCCAATTATGGAAACGAAAAAAATAGTTTTGAGTTTGGCCATTGTTTGTATGGCGATGTTTGTGCATGCACAAAAAGATTCTGTCATCAAAAAAGGAATGATTCGGGCCCATGCGAATTTATCCGGTGGCTATTTATTTGCTCCTAAAAAAATGGCCTCTTATATTTCAGGGAATCTGGAATATTATATCAACGAAAATTTTTCCATTGTAGGCGAAGTATGGTGTTCATTTGATATTGCCCAACCAAATGAAATTGGATTAAAAAGAAATTTCTTGGGTTTTGCAGGACTCAATTACCATCCCGTTAAAAAATCACGTTGGGATCCGTACATTGGATTTAGTGCCGGGGTGGGACTCATCACCATCAATCAATTTCAGGATACCCTTATTCGAGAATCCCCTATTCAACTTACACCATTGGTTGGGGTAGCGGCCGGTTTGAATTATTACGTGGGTTCTATTTTTCACTTTTTTTTCCAATGTAAATTTGTTGCCGGTGGCACCAATACCTCTCAATATGGAAGGGTATATCTGGAAGAACTCAAATTTAGCGGAGGACTAGGGTGGAATCTTACGCCGAAGAAAAAAAGAAAGGATAGATGAGGCTTGAATTGTTTATTTAAAAGATACGATTAAGAGCATGTGGGCAAATCGGAGTTACTTTAAGCAGGATTGTTAATATCCTGTGCTTGAGCTAAGAGATCCACTATTTACAAACTTGAGGCTATTGGTTTCAAACCTCAACAGCTCATTTATACATCTTACAAGGCCGGATAACTTTCCGGATTCACCTCGTTCATCATTTTATAAACGGTTTCTACCATATCCTCTACAGATGGTTTGCTAAAATAATCTCCATCCGAAGCATAGGCTGGTCGGTGATCCTTACCACTTAAGGCCTTGGGTGCTACATCTAAATATCTAAAGGCGTTTTGTTTATCTAATACTTGCTGCATCATAAAGCCGGTAGCTCCCCCTTCTGCATCTTCATCAATAAACAATACCTTATTCGTTTTTTCTATAGATTTCGCAATCATTCCATTAATATCAAAAGGCAACAAGGTTTGAACATCTATCACTTCTGCGCTAATGCCGATTTCTGATAGTCTTTCGGCTGCCTCCAATACAATAAAGGTAGTGGAACCATAGGTTACCAGCGTGATATCCGATCCTTCTCTCAATACCTCAGGTACCCCTAACGGAACTGTATATTCTCCCAAATTGCTTGGATATTTTTCTTTTTTACGATAACCATTTAATACCTCAATCACCAATGCCGCATCATCACTTTTTAATAAGGTATTATACATACCTGCTGCTTGTGTCATGTTACGTGGTACACAAACATACATCCCTCTGATGGCATTAATGATCATACCCATGGGTGATCCACTATGCCAAATCCCTTCTAAACGATGTCCACGGGTACTTACAATTACCGGTGCCTTTTGCTGACCTTTGGTTCTATAACTTAAGGTAGCCAAATCATCGCTTAAGGTTTGGATACAATACAATAAATAATCTAAATACTGAATTTCGGCATGTGGTCGTAAACCCCGCATGGCCATGCCTATACCCTGCCCTGCAATAGTGGCTTCGCGAATTCCGGTATCAAATACCCTTCCTTCGCCATATTTTGCTTGCAGTCCTTCGAAGGTTTGATTAACACCTCCTATACCCCCTACATCTTCGCCAAAGGCAATAAAGCGTGGATCTCTGGCCAATACTTTATCGTAAAAATCACGCAAAATAATTCTTCCATCTACCTCTTCTGTCTGATTAAATTCAGCTGGAACAAAAGGAACTTTTAAAGCTGAATAAGGTGACTCACTATATAAATGGGCCGAATAACGATCGTGGTTAATTTCTTCTTGTTTTTTAAGCCAAGTGGTAAGTTTATGCTTCGCTTCTCCTTGTAGGTACCTGGCTCCTAGCATGGCTCTGCGACCAATAGAAATAACATCCCTGCGCATAGGCTCCGATAAGGCTTTTAATTCAGTGGTAAACTGATTAAGTCCAAGATCTAATAATATTTGATAAAGCTCCGCCATTTCAGCTTTAATTTGAGCCTGGAAACTTTCCCATGCCGCTTTCTTCTCATTCTTGGCTTTATCTCTGGCTAACTTTTCTATTTCCTCTAATTCCTCGGCTGAGGCAATTCCCCTTTTTTCTATCCATTGGCGGAATTGTTTAATACAATCGTATTTCTCTTCCCATTGCAACCTCTTTTTGCTTTTGTATCTCTCGTGGCTTCCGCTAGTACTATGTCCTTGTGGCTGGGTACATTCTTCGATATGTATTAAAACCGGAATATGCTCCTGGCGACAAGTAGCAATGGCTTTTTGATAGGTTTCGATGAGCTCTACATAATCCCATGCCTTGGCTTTAAAGATTAAAATTCCTTTGCCATTTTCATCTTTTTCAAATCCTCTTAAGGCATCACTAATACTTCCTTTTACGGTTTGATGTTCCTTTGAAACTGAAATTCCATATCCATCATCCCAAACAGATAAAGCCAAAGGAACCTGCAATACTGCTGCGGCATTCATGGTTTCCCAAAATACTCCCTCGCTGGTACTAGCATCGCCAATGGTACCAAATGCTACCTCATTTCCGTTATTACTAAATTGGGTATATCCTTTAAGTTCTTTATTGTTTCTATAAGCTTTACTCGCCAAGGCCAAACCTAATAAACGTGACATTTGTCCGGCCGTTGGACTTATATCGGCACTTGAATTTTTTCTTTCTGTTTGATTGAGCCAGTTCCCATTTGCATCTACCCATTTGGTTGCATAATGTCCATTCATGGCCCTTCCGCCGGTCATTGGCTCATCATTTAAATCAGCATGAGCATATAATTGGGCGAAAAATTGTTGTACCGTCATTAATCCTTCGGCCAACATAAAAGTTTGATCTCTATAATAACCGCTTCTCCAATCTCCTTCTTTAAATACCTTGGCCATGGCTATTTGTGCCAATTCTTTACCATCTCCAAAGATGCCAAATTTGGCTTTTCCTGTAAGCACTTCCCTTCTTCCAATTAAACTGGCTTCTCTGCTTTCTACTGCAATGGCAAAATCGTTTAATACATCTTTCTTAAA
>JBEIQI010000165.1:0-6898 GCA_040376605.1 Flavobacteriales bacterium
CCTCATCAAATTTTTTATTTTTAAGCGAAGGCTTCATACTTTCAATCACTTTTTGCCACTCATCATTAGCAATTTTATCTTTAAGTCCTTTGTCAGGAACGATTTCTATTTTATGCTCAAATAAGCTGATGAAAATGAGAATTCCATTCCTCTCTTTGGTTTCAAATAATTTGTATTCGCCGAATACCCTTTCAGCCATTGCAGCTGAGTTTTGTTGTAGTTTCTGTTTACTCACTAAAATCCTCTTTAATGGATTGATCATGCCAAAGGCAAAATATCCTAACAAACCACCAAGGGCAATAGCACTTACAAAAACCCAATCATTTTCGAGGAGAAACAATTGATACCAACCCATTAAATGGTCATATATCAATATACCCAAACTAGTGATTGCGGAACCAAGGAGGGCTCCTCTTAGTTTTGCCTCTGTATAATCATCACTGCTGACCATAAAAACAGGAACAATTTCAGCATTGATTTTTTTTTCGGCTTCCGTAACCGCTTGGGTAATTTTTTCCTGTGATGTTTTTGGTAGGTAATTATCTACTTTCATAAATGTTCATTTAGTTTGTAGTGGTTTCGTTAGATTCGATGGAAGGTTCTGTTATGTTAAGTTCAACTCTATTATAATCTCCGAGTTTATCTATTTCGAAGGTAGCTTTTCCATTTTTGCCGGTATAATAGCTTGGGATAAATTTGGCACCCCAAATGATTTCATCCGATGTGTAGGAGGTATTGCCATGAATGGTTTGAGCATACGCATCGTCGTGTGCTTTTATCATAACAATTAACTCTGCATTTCCATCTTTTAAATCGTCTGGGGTTTTGTTATACAAGGGGCTATCAGGGGTTATGGGGTGTACAATGGTCCAGCTTAACGGTAAATAATAAATTTTGTTTCTTTCTAAAGGTAAATTAAGAAATATCCTTTTGTTAACTCCATTATCATCTACTTCCATAGAAAACATAAAGCTGGCTTCCACTTCTACAATATTGCTGTTTCTATGGTTGGCCACCCGAACCTGTAGGCTATTAATATTTTGATATGGAGCGATAACCGCATGATCAGAAAATTTATATCCTGCCGTAGGTTTTGAAAACCGGCTATAACATAAACCGGTCATAATGGCAAAAATTAAAATCCCGAAAAGTGCTTCAATAGAAGTAAGGATATTTGCCGAAATGGAATCCGGATGGAGTACCCCATAACCTACAGTAGCTAAGGTTTGAACGCTAAAACTAATACATTCGAAGTATTGATAATAGATGGAATGTTCTGGTTTTACATGAATTTTTTCTGGACCGAATACAAAATATAAGGTTCCAAATACGATATTAACAACAGCATAAAATAGGAAGGTGGAAATAAAAAACTTTTTCCAACTCATTTTCACCAGGTCAACATAAATACTCTTGACGGTATTTTTTCGATCAATGTTAAAAGTACCATCTTTGTTTAGAAGTCTTTTGGTGCCTTCAGAATAGCTTTGTCCAAATCCTAATTCAACATTCTGCTTGCCGTATTTTTGAAAAACTGATTTTTTGGCTCTCATAGTATTGTAATACTTAAAGGTATTAAATTATTTTAATCTAATTCATACGGTTGAATGATCGAATTTTGATTATTTCTATTCCAATTTTAGATGAATTACTTAAAATTGAATAAATACATTTCCAGCATTTTTTGAATGCTCAACATGCCTGGATAGTTTATTTTATTTTCAGTATCGGTTATTTTATGATAGTCATCATGCACCCCGGTCGTGAATGAAATACATGAAATCTGGTTTTCATAGAATTTTTTGGTGTCTAATTCAAGTAGAATAGAATCTGTGTCAAACTTAAAATGGATATACTTGAAATCTGTCTTAAAAAACGAGTTTTCTACTTTTGAGGTATCGACACCGGCTATTTTGAGCCATTTTAAATCTGGATGCATTCTACCCACCATGTCAAAATTGATTACCAAGGCGATGTCATATTTTTTGTTGCAAGGATACCAAATGAAGTAGATCCATATAGTCCGATTTCGTGAGCTGAATATGCGACTAAAACATAATTGTATTTTGGGTTATTCCATTGTTTTAAGTTCTTGGTTAAACCCAATAGAAGTGCAATACCGGATGCATTGTCATCAGCTCCGTGGTGTACTCCTTTTTTACCCATACTTCTTGATAAAGGTCCACCTAGCCCAATATGATCATAATGCGCTCCGATAATAATGGTACTATCAGCTTTGTTATTTATAAAGCAATAAACATTTTGTGATCTTATAAAGGAAGTGCTGTCTTTGGTTTTGAATTTATATACCTGTAGTTTGCTTTTTAAACCAAGGTTATTGAATTGTTTAGCAATATAATTGGCTGATCTTTTTTCATAAATACTCCCCGCAGGTCTGCCTTGTAAACTATCATGACTCAATGTTTGAATTATACCCTGATAATATTTGATAAGGGTGGTATCTTGCTCCTTTTGAGAAGCGAGGAAACCTAATGATAGGATGAAACTAATTAACGTAACAATTATTTTCATAGAAATATATTCAAAAAAAAAGCTTTTCCGTAAAATTACGGAAAAGCTTTTTTAGAAATTTAAGATAGGTTATTTAATGTCTTGAGTTCCTTCTTTTTTAGGCTTTGGAGATAATTCAGCTGGAACTTTTCCAAACTGAATGGTGGTTCCATCCCACCAAAAACCTTGAGCAGATCCTTCTTTGTTGCTATCATCAAATAAAACATCATTGATATTATTATCAAAACTATTTGTTTTAAGTACCGATGGCACCTCGTTCATGGTAGCTGCATCAATGCGATCACCCACTGCGATCCAAGAAATTTCTACATTGCTGGTTCCATTATTTTGCTCAGTAATGGTAAATCCATTTTTATCAACAGAAGAAATATAAACACCATTACATGCGCCCATTGGGGAAGCAGTTACAACTGGGGCATCTCCCAATAAACTGCTATAGTTTGCATCAAAACGAATATATGCAGTACCATTGTTCAATTGAACTTTACCTTTATTATAAACCGTTACTTCCGTTGAGGTAACACTATAGGCTGGCACTTTATTTTCTCCCGCAGATACCATTTCAATATTGCGACCTGACGTATAAACATCTCCAATATTATATGCCGCAAACAATTCACCTTGGTTAAATTGACCAACTACTTTTCCTTTTGATACAGAACCTACCATATCACCGAAAAATCCTCCACCTACTCCAGTCATTCCGGTCGTAGGCAAATATCCAGCACCTGATGCATATGCTGAACTTCCATAAACTCCATAGTTCAACAAACCAGAACTTCTATAACCTAAAGATCCCCAATACGAACCATTTATATCTGCACCAAAAGTACCACCACAACGCGAATAATCATTGTAGTTCCATCCAGCTACACCAAAGGTGTAAACATCACCCCAGAAGTTGTATCCAGTAGTAGCTGAATTAGCTGCAATTTGTGAATAAGCAGTACCATCATTCTGCGAATCACGTGTTCTAAATCCAAATAATGAATGTTGTCCGTCACCGTCAACTGTTAATTGTTGATCATAAATATACATTCGATATAAATTCGATGGAGTGATGTTAACAGAAACTGCTGTTCCATTGTCTTGAATTTGTGAATTTCCTGCGGCTGTTGCGCCTGTAAATTTCACAACGTAATTTGTTGTTCCTGACAATGTACCAGGTCCAGCAGGACCAGCAGGACCAGTTGCTCCGGTTGCACCAGTTGCTCCGGTTGCACCGGCAGGTCCGGTTGCACCAGCAGGTCCGGTAGCTCCAGTAGCACCAGCAGGGCCTGGATCCCCTTGAATTCCCTGAATTCCCTGAATCCCTTGTGGGCCTGGATCACCCTGAATCCCTTGTATCCCTTGAGGACCTGGATCTCCCTGAATCCCTTGTATTCCTTGAGGACCTGGATCACCTTGAATCCCTTGTATTCCTTGAGGACCTGGATCACCTTGAATCCCTTGTATTCCTTGAGGACCTGGATCACCTTGAATCCCTTGTATTCCTTGTGGGCCTGGATCACCTTGAATTCCTTGAGGTCCTGGAGTTCCACTATTTTCAGCATATAATGCATAAGGAACACTTAATAATTGTTGAGTTCCCATGCTAACATAAGAAGTGCCCCCAGAAGCATCCATCCCTATTTCAATAAAGTAAGGGCCTGCACTCCAATCAATAGTATTAAAGGTACCTGATACAACGGTTCCTGACCCAATAGCCAAGTTCATCAAACCAATATTAGTTGTTGTTGGAGCATGAGTTTCTGAGTATACGATCGTACCCGATGGAGTAGTTTGATGAATGGATATTTGTATCCCAACAGGTTGAGATACTAATACATTTCCGCTACCATTTCTGGCCACTGCCTGATAGTTAAATTGTTGGGGTGCTTGCGCAAATGCTATCCCTGAAGCAATTACAAAGGACGCTGTTAAAAGTAAATTTCTAATTTTCATGATTGAATGTTTTGATTAATAGGTTGATTTTTTAATAACGGTATAACTGTGCAAAGGAGTTCCCGATTTTGTGGAAACCATCAGCACATAAGATCCTGCTGCCAAGGTTTGTAAATCAACGGTAGTTTTTTGTTGAAATACAGCACTTACCAAAATTGATTTTCCGTTGGCATCATAAAGATGTATTTGCATATCATCTTCTTTGGAAGACTCAACCGTAACAAATTGTTCGGTTGGATTAGGATAGAGGGTAAATACATAATCATCGGCAAAGTTCTCTAAGGAAGCAAAACGAAGTTCCGGCTGATGGAATCCCTGCGTAAGGGTATTTCCTCCTGCCGTTAAACTGGAGGTAGCTACTTCTCCAATGGTAAACTCAAGTCTTGCGCTTGCATTAGAAAAACTGGTGCCCGAAGATGCAATTACCTGAGGAGTGAGTGATTGTGCTTGAACAGCACAAATTCCTGACATCCCAGCTGCGAGAATAATGATTTTTTTCATCGGGTAATTAAAAATTGATTAAATCAAATTAAATCAATTTTATTGGGATATCCTAGAGGATATTGAATTAATTATACCAGCAGCAGTGCCCAGTTGTCAAAGTCTTTGATGAACAAATGGTAAATGGTTATACTGTTAATAAATAATTAGGAAAGCTGAATGGCATTTGCACTTAAATATGCTTCTCAGCATGATAAGAAGATCTTACTAATGGACCACTTTCTACGTAACGAAGTCCTTTCTCTAAACCAATGCTTTTATAATGAGCAAATTTTTCAGGTGTAATAAATTCTGCTACTGGTAAGTGCTCTTTAGTTGGTTGTAAATATTGTCCTAAGGTCATGATTTGAACACCTACGGTTACCAAATCATCCATGGTCTCTAAAATTTCCTCTTCCGATTCTCCCAACCCAAGCATGATGCCTGATTTGGTTACCACTCCTTCATCACTTAGTCTTTTTAGTACTTCTAAACTTCTGTCATACTTAGCTTGAATCCTTACTTCTTTAGTAAGACGTCGAACGGTTTCTAAATTATGGGATACAATATCCGGCTTTACTTCAATAATTCTTTTTAGATTTTCCCATTTTCCTTGAAAGTCAGGAATCAAAGTTTCAATGGTAATTCCCGGATTTAATTCCCTAATTTTTAAAATGGTTTGTGCCCAAATTTCCGAACCTCCATCTTTTAAATCATCTCGATCTACACTGGTAATAACGGTATGTTTAAGGTTCATGAGTTTTACAGATTTCGCTACACGCAAGGGTTCAAATGGATCAGCTTCCATGGGTTTCCCGGTTGCAACAGCACAAAATCCACATGATCGGGTACATACATTTCCAAGAATCATAAAAGTGGCGGTTCCGGCACTCCAACATTCTCCCATGTTCGGACAATTACCGCTGGAACAAATGGTATGTAATTTATGTTCTTCAACAATGTTACGTACTTTTTTATACTCTTCACCAATAGGTAATTTAACCCTTAACCAATCGGGTTTTTTTACTTTCTGAACCGGTGAATCTTCAGATGGAGGGGTATATTGAGACATGAATGAAGGCTTATCTATATTCTTTACAAAGATATAGTAAATTAGCGGGGAATTAAAATGTAGAAATATGAGTAAAATGCATTTGGATTATCAAGGAGAATTAAGAATCAAAGGAACGCATTATTCAGGAGCTGAATTAATTACAGATGCTCCTGTGGATAATCATGGCAAAGGAGAGTCGTTTTCACCTACTGATCTGCTTTGTACATCATTGGGCACCTGCATGATAACCATTATGGGGATCAGAGCAGCAAAATTGGGAGTTTCATTTGAAGGCGTTCAAGCGGAGGTGTTAAAGTACATGTCGTTGGATGCTCCCCGAAGGGTAATCAAGATAAAAGTGAAAATAGAAATGCCTGCCAACATAAAAACCGCCCCTGAAAGAGCAGAAATCGAGCAGGCTGGATTAGAATGTCCGGTTGCTTTGAGCCTTCACCCCAATATAGAACAAGCTATTGAATTTATTTATCCATAGCCGATCTAAAAAAACAATAGATTAAAGGGATTTTCCTACTTCCTTAATAGGTAATGATCCGCTACCACCATAAGCATCGCAGCCACCGCTGTGACCGGATTTACAAGAATACAAAGCAAAAGTTCCTAAAAATAGAATGGCGGTAAAAAGGGCAATTTTTTTCATGGCAATCTTGATTAAGGGTTTAATTATTGGGTATAACAAAAAGGTCTGATTATATATAAACAGACCATAAAAAAAGAGAAAATCTTATAAAGATTTACCTACTTCATGAGCAGGTGCGCTACCATATGCTGGACAACTTTCTGTTGTTTTACAAGAAGTTAAAACAGCAGCTCCAAAAAATATAACGGCGGCAAATAATACTACTTTTTTCATGTTCACTATCATAGTTA
>JBEIQI010000139.1:0-7797 GCA_040376605.1 Flavobacteriales bacterium
CGGAAAAGTAAATTCGAACTTAGGACTAATTAACATTAAATGAGCTTCTCCATAGGGCTCTTCGAGCCATATTTCGTTTCTGGTAAAGTTGATTCCAATATTTCCAAAGGGCTGGAATCGGTAGTTTAAACTGGCAGTGTAAGATAGTTTAAGACCATTGAAAAAACTTCCAAAACTCACCTCAGCAAAATAGGTAAATCTTTTTCGGGCATTGCTCGAAAAATTAATGGTAGCATCCCTATAATTATATGGACCAACCGGCAATGGCGTTAACTTAGTTCCTGTGATATCAATGGGGAAGAGCAGGTAGGTATAATATTCGGTATAATTAAAATTTAAGGTGGAGGTATTATAAAATTCTAATTCGGTATAAAAACGAAGCATAAAATCATTTGTTCTAAAGGATGAATCGGCATAGGTACTGTTATATATTCCGGGCGAAATGCGATACAAATTTTTTGACTTAGGAAAAATATTGTATTCGATAGAAGGCTCCAACCTCCAATAGGTCATTTTAATGGTGGTATCCCTTTCCTGATCGTAAAAAAACTGTCTGGGAACAAATCCTGTTTCGGCATTGTAATTTCTGCCAACATATTCATGATTCCAAGCAATGGTTAGTTTGCGTGTATTATAGGCGAAGAAAGAAGCATGAGCTAATGCATTGGCGTTGTTTTTGGGACTAATACTGTGATGGAAAAAGAATTTACCCATCCATTTATTGTCCTTCGATTGTAAATCGTAATCAATACCAATGATTCGATTAAAATTGGTATCAGAAATAACATTGCCATTAAATCCTTGTCGATTTACAAATATCAATCCTATACTTGATCTTCCAAATGCCTGCCATTGAACAGCTGCTACCGAATAATTTTGGGCTTCAATTCCCAATGCATTGCTGCCTGCCGTTTGAATATTCATAGCGCCTATTCGAACCCTTTTACTTAATTTTCCGCTTAGTCGTGCGCCGGCAATGATGGCCACTTGTTCTCCATTAAACAATCCAATTCTTCGCGAAAAAAATGGTCGTATTTTAGTGAATCCAAATCTTGAAAACAAATCGGAGTTTTCGATAAAAAACTGCCTTCTTTCCGGGAAAAATAAACTGAATCGGGTTAAATTAGTTACCTGTTGATCTACATCTACTTGCGAAAAGTCGGGATTAAAGGTAAGGTCAAGATTTAAGGAAGGGGTTACTCCAATTTTTACATCACCACCAAAGTTGTAATTCCAATTCACCGGGTTGTTTTTGGTCATGTTAAAACCACCAATTGCATAGGGAATAATGGAGATATTAAAAGTGGGTTTCGGTGGTGTAGTATTCCATAATAATTCTCCCGTATAGGCCAATGACATGCTATTAAAGTTGAATGGAACTTTATTCCAGACCGAAATTTCATTATCACCCGGGGTGCTTCGCATGAAGTTGATTCTCCATAATTGACTACTACTTTTATACCGAATGGTTTTGAAGGGGATTTTCATTTCAACGATCCATTTATCCATTTCCTTAACAACTGCGGAAACCCATTTATTATCCCATAAATAGTTGGCCTCGAAATTACCTCCATTTTCAATTAAGCCTTCGCGTTGGGCCCCAAAGGGATTAACACCGAATACAAAACCGTTAATTTTATCATTGTATGGATCAATAAATACATTAAAACAATCGCTTCGTTTAAAAGAAAAATCACGTTTTAACGATTCAACAATATATTTTTTACCTGGCTTTTCATAACAAACCGCACTAATATAAATGGCCTTTGAGTCGTAGGTAATTCTTACGTCCGTTTGGTTTTTGGCCTTTGCGGTATCGAAGGGAAATTGTTGTTGAAATTGGTTGGCCACTTCGCAGGTTTGCCAAACAGGTTCATCTATTTTACCATCAATGGTAATGATTTCGCTGGTTTTATTGATATGCAGACTTCTTACACTAATATCCTGTGAGTAGGTAATAGAGGTAGCGAGAAGGATTAATATACCAATAATTGGATGCTTCACTTTAAAAAATAAAGCCGCTAAAATCGGTAAAATATCTAAGGAATCAGCGGGTTTAACAAATATTAGAGAGGGATTGAACTAGAACATGGTTCTAAACAACATATAAAACCCTAATGCCAATAAAATGGTAACCGGTAAGGTTAATATCCATGCCAAAGCAATGGCTGTAATGGTTTTTCGCTGCAAATTTTTTATTCCTTTGCTGGCCACCATACTGCCGGCAATTCCGGAGGAGAGAACTTGAGTTGTGCTAACAGGAAGTCCAAAATAGGTAGCACCGATGATGGTGGTTGCTGCCACTAATTCTGCACTAGCTCCTTGGGCATAGCTCAAATGAGTTTTACCAATTTTTTCTCCAATGGTTTTCACAATTCGCTTCCAACCAATCATCGTTCCAAATCCCAACGAAAGGGCAATAAGCACGATAACGAAGGTGGGACATTTATTTACGTACTCTGAAATGGAATGAATCACTCCTTTTAATTCTCTTTGATTATCCTTTGAAATAGAAGCTGATTCGGACTTCACTAATTTATCAAGATTCTTATTTACTTTAAGAATTAAGTTACGAACCACAATTCGATTTTCAATAGCAATACCGTTTGCGGCAGCGCCCAAATGAGCAATACTGTCTAAGGCGAAAAAATCTTTATCTGCAGACAAAACCAATCCTTTATCGGCTTCATTTAACTTCTCTAATGAAATTTGATTGCGAATAATTTTATATTCATTGTATGAGTTGCTGATTTGATTTTTAGGAAGTTCATAGTTGATTGCAAAGTAAAAAGGAGCAAATCCAAAAAGTACTAACATCATTAATCCAATCCCTTTTTGACCATCGTTTTGTCCATGTGCATAACTAACCCCTGTACATGTTAAGATCAGTACAATTCGGGTAACTATTCCCGGTTTCTTGGTGGATTCAACTTCCTTGAAAAACTTTTTATCTTTTATAAATGCCTTAAACAAGTACATTACCATAATGGTTAATGAAAAACCCACCAATGGTGATATTAGAAGTGATAATCCGATTTCACCGGCTTTGTTCCATTTAACACCTTGGGCAATGCTAATATTATTTACCATTGCATAACCCACACCTACACCCAAAATAGCACCAATTAGAGTATGAGAACTACTGCAAGGAATTCCGAAATACCAAGTTCCCAAATTCCATACAATGGCTGTAATTAAAAGGGCCATCACCATGGCAATAATCTCACCCGTATTGGTTGACATGATCACTTCACTTGGCAATAGATTAATGATTTTTATGGCAACTGCGCCACCTAAATAAACACCCATAAACACACCTATACCATTCATTAATCCAGACCAAACAACGGCATATCCTGGTTTTAAGGAATTGGTATAAATTACCGTTGCCACGGCATTGGCAGTATCATGGAAACCATTGATGAATTCAAATAAACATGCAAATAAAATGCAGATTAATAATAAAATGGTATAGCCAGTATCTAGTCCAAACATGAGAGTATAATTGCGACGAATTTATATTTTAAGCACGAAGTTAACAATTGTGGTTAATAAAGTTTACATAATGATAATGTAGTTTATATGCCTCATTTTCAGGCCTTATTTTGGAAGAAGTATTCCAATAAAAGCTCCTTTCTGCCGGTTACCTCAAAACACCATTCGATGAGGATGGCCGTTTTTTCTTCTTCGGTTAATTGCCAGGGGATTTCGCTCCGTCGTATTCGATTGGTTAGGCTCTGGGCAATAATGGCAGAACAATTACTTAAATTAAGGCTTTCAGTAAATCCTACCATGGGTATTTTCATAAATCCATCGCAGATTTCCTTGGCTTCTTGAGAAAGTCCATCTTTCTCGGAACCCAAAACGAAGGCCGTTTTATTGTCAATCGAAATATCTTCTAAATTAATTTCATTTTGATGTGGACTTGTTCCAATGATCGTGTAACCTTGATTTTTTAAATGTTGAAGGCAAGGTTTGGTATTATTTAATGCCTGATTATACTGCTGTATGTTGATCCATTGTGAACTCCCTTTGGAGATATCCGGGACCACTTCAAAATCGTATTTATTTTCGATTAAGTGAAGATCCTGTATGCCAAAACATTCGCAGGACCTAATGACTGCATTGGTATTTTGAGCTTGAAAAACATCTTCTAATACGATGGTAAAATATCTAGTTCTGTTATTTACGATTTCATTAAATCTGCGGACTTTATCATCAGAAATAAACTGAAACATAAATTCTTTTAATGCGATGGATGGCTGATATTCCATTAAAGATGAAATTTGATATTTAGGCTTGTTCGATAAATAAATTTACTGCAAATAAATCAGAAAATTTTGATTTTGCCTTTCACCTGGTACTTGTATTAGACCAATACTTTATTTGGAAGCTCCCATAAATACAAAATCCACTGCTAATGCAGTGGATTTTGATGGTGCAAGTGAAATTGGTTATTTTTTAATCATTCTGGCCCTGTAAACAGAATTTTCATGCTTCAATTCAACAATATATACCCCAGTTGCAAGACTGGTGATATCGATCATTTGACCATTCGATACGATGGAATTTCTTATGATACTTCCATTCATATCAATAATGGACATTGAATATAAATCATTGGATGAAGCCTTGATATAGAAATAGGCATCGGTTGGGTTAGGGTATAAGGCAATGATATCAGAATTTTCGTTATTAATTGCTAAGCAACCACTCACTAAAATATTATCGGCATCTGTATCTGAACATCCATTCGCATCGGTATACGTATAGGTAATTGGATAAGTTCCAGATCCAATACTAGGATCGAAGATATTACCGGTAACTCCTAAACCGCTGTAGAATCCTCCAGCAGGTGATGCTCCAGTTAACGTTATTGAACCAGATGTAAAACAAACAGAATCTATTAATAAATTTATACTCGCCGCTGGTAATGAATGCACTGTAACTGTTATTGAAGATGTGTTGGAGCATGCATTGACATCTGTACCCGTTACTATATATGTATTGGTTGATGAAAGTACAATTGGTGTTCCATTAATTACTCCATTATTCCAAGTATAAGTTGATGCACCAGAGCCTGTAAAAGTTACTGAGGTTCCCAAACAGATATCGTTATCTGTTACGTTAGCAACTACTGTTGGCAAAGGATGCACAGTTACTGTAACAGTTGAAGTATTTGAACAGTTGTTTAAATCCGTTCCAGTTACCGTATAGGTATTTGTTGAATTTGGCGTGAATGAAACATTATTGGTAACTCCATTGTCCCAAGTATAGGTGGTTGCATTTGTTCCATTAAAGGTAACGGATGAGCCTTCGCAAATATCATTATCAGTTACCGTCGCTCCAACTGATGGTAAAGGATTAACAGTTACTGTTATGGTAGCCGTGTTAGAACATAAATTTGCATCTGTACCTGTTACAGTATAGGTATTGGTTGATGCTGGAGTGAATGATACGTTATTGGTTACCCCATTATTCCAGGTATAGCTAACTGCATTAGTACCATTAAAGGTTACCGAAGCACCGAAACAAATATCATTATCTGTAACCGTGGCGCCTACACTTGGTAAGCTATTAACGGTAACGGTAACTGCAGCTGTATTAGAACATAAGTTTGCATCTGTACCTGTAACTGTATACGTATTAGTAGATGCTGGGGTAAATGAAACATTATTTGTTACTCCATTATTCCAAGTGTAAGTTACGGCATTCGAACCATTAAAAGTAACTGAGGATCCTATACAAATATCATTGTCTGTTACATTGGCACCAACAGCTGGTAAACTATTTACCGCAACCAATATTGAATCTAAGGCAGTACAACCAAATGCATTAGCCGCCGTTGCAACATAATAATCTGTTGCTGAAGGGGTAAATGGAGTATTATCAGTTATACCATTATTCCAAGTTATCGTTCCACCAGAAGCATCAAGGGTTAATTGATCACCTGCACAAGCAATGCTATCAGCAGTTGTTATAGATGCCGTTGGATTTGTTATTATTGTGATAGTAGTTGCCGCTGTTGTATCAGAACATAACAAGGCGGTATTTTGAACGGCCAATGAATAATTTCCTGCAGTATTTACAATAGTTGATGTACCGGTTGCCCCTCCAATATTTGTATTATTCACTAACCATTGTAAGTTAGTATTTGCACCAACTGGAGTTGAAAAAGTAACATTGGTTCCAGCACAAATAGAATCGTTTGGAGTAAAGGTAAGATCTGTACCTGATAAAGAAGCGCATGTATTTACTTGAAAGATGGTTAATGTGCTTGAAACTTCATTAGCTAATATAACTAGATCATTGCCGTTTGGAGAAGCAGATGCACTAATATAAATAATACCTTCAGCTCCTCTATCTGGATTATTACCGGCTAATCTATTGTTGTAATAACCCACGTATCTAGGCGAAGCAGGATTATCGATATTAAAGATAAACACCCCTCCTAATCTTTCAGCGGAAGCGAACAATAAATTATCTCCGTCGATATTAGCTACAGCAACTCCTTCAATTTCTGGGCCTTTGTCATCACTTCTATTTTTTACTGCAACTGCACCTGATCCATGATTGGCATTAAAGTAGGGAGAAAAGGTAGGGTTATTAGCTATTATTTTTTCTAATAAATTACCACTATTGAAGATCAAAGTACCCGTCTCACTCCAAACACTAAAACCTCTACCACCGTAAACATTTATTTCATCAATATCTCCATCATTATCTGTATCACCAGTTTTGGTAGTTGCATTTAATCGGCCTAACATGAAGTTTGATTTTAGAATATTTTGATCAACAAATACGGTAGGATCTAAGGTTAAGCCTGATATCCGGGACTCTTCATTGTTAGGAGCAGTATAAGCTCTTGCATCCCCTTCATTGGCCGTAAAAATATAATTGGTACCTCCAATATTTAAATGCGCAATGGCATCCGGCATATAAACTCCTCTTACTGGATAATTGGCAATATTAATTCCCGACGATTGATCTGAAGCATCCATTCCATTGCCTACTAAAGAATGGTTGATAGTTCCTAATGGAAGTATACTCGTAACCGTATTTGTTAAAAGGTTAACCACAGCTAATGCATTATTCTCCTGAAGACTTACCCATGCTTTGCTATCGTCATCACTGATGGTAATATATTCTGGTTCAAAATCCTGAGAAACCGTTGCAGTTCCATTATTACCAAATATACGAACACCCGCAGTTCTTAAACTTGCAATTTGTGAATCATAAGAATTAAAGTTGATCATGGTAACATTAGCATTAGTTACGGAAGCAACTCCACCAGATATATCAACCACGGCAATGGTTCCTTCAGGATCTAGTGTATAAGCTGCATTTGGTTCACCTTCACAAGCAGCATAAACCTTTGTACCAGCATTATTAAAAGTGATCATATCTGGCATTGCACCTGCATCAACTTGGCTGATCAATGTACCTGTCATATTATAAAATAAAATCTTACCATTACTTTGCGGACTAGTATTTTCAAGCGCTACAGCAATAATTCCATACCTAACAGCAATGCTGTTAATATTACCAAGGGCAGATATATTTATAGAAGTTAATGGGCCTGGTGCTAAAGGATTTGAAAAGCCTACGATATCTAATTTAGTACCTATGCTATTTGCAATAACCAGTTTTTGCGATGCCGAATCATAAGCTACAATTTCGGCAGAGTTGGTTCCTTCGGGACCATTTGAATAACTACCTAGCAATTGTAACATTACTTCATTGGTGGGTGTTGGTGGTGTATAATCGTTGTCTCTAATATAAAGTATATGGTATTGA
>JBEIQI010000034.1:0-19059 GCA_040376605.1 Flavobacteriales bacterium
CTTTTAATCGAAGACAATCCTGAAATGAGAGAAAATACAACTGAGATTTTGGAGTTGGCAGATTTTGTGGTAATATCTGCTCCTGATGGAAAAATGGGAGTGGAGGCCGCCAAAGCTGAGAATCCTGATTTAATTATCTGCGATATTATGATGCCGGTTATGGATGGATATGAGGTGTTGAATGAATTATCAAGAGAGGAGAAAACCTCTGTGATTCCTTTTATTTTTCTTACTGCCAAGGCCGAAAGAAATGACCTTAGAAAAGGCATGGAACTAGGAGGTGATGATTATTTAACCAAACCTTTAGACGATAGAGAGTTATTAAATGCTATTGAAGTAAGATTAAAAAAGACAGATCTTCTTAAAAAAACATTCACCCGCAATTTAGATGGATTAAATGAATTCATGAGTTCGGCAAAAGGATTAGAAAAGCTTGATCAACTTTCTGCCGAAAAAAATATCAGAACCTATGCTAAAAAGGAACATATTTTTCATGAAGGGGCTTACCCGAAAGGAATATATTTTATCAATAAAGGAAAAGTAAAAACTTATTTAACCAATACAGATGTCAAGGAGCTTATTACCGGATTATATAATGAAGGTGATTTCTTTGGATATCTATCTTTATTGGAGGAATCAAAATACACGGATACTGCGGATGCTTTAGAAGAAACAGAAGTATGCTTAATTCCTAAAGAAGATTTTTTTGGCTTAATTTATAGTAGTGCGGAAGTTTCCAAAAAGTTTATAAAAATGCTTTCGAATGAGCTTTTAACCAAAGAAGATCAGTTAATCAAACTTGCCTATAATTCAGTTAGGAAAAGAGTTGCGGAAGCCCTCGTGGTTTTATGTGATAAGTATGCTGCAAATAAAGAAGAAAAATTTTCTATGAAAATCTCTCGTGACGATTTATCCAATATCGTTGGTACTTCAACCGAAACGGTGATTAGAACCTTGAGTGACTTTAAAGACGAAGGTTTGGTTGAAATGAAAGGTGGTACCATTACCATTGTGAACTATTCAAAATTAGCTTCATTAAAAAACTAATTTACTAGACTTTTTTTAAATAATGATGACAATCATTTTTTGCCAATACCTGGTGTATTAAATTTGTAGAAATTTTGCTCACAACTCAATGCAGGAGAATAAAATAATAATAGATGGGAATACTGCCTTGGCCGAAATCCAAAGTAGGTTCAACCATTTGTTTCCATATCTTTGGTTGGAGTTTTATG
The DNA here is from genome assembly GCA_040376605.1 of Flavobacteriales bacterium. Classification (GTDB taxonomy): domain Bacteria; phylum Bacteroidota; class Bacteroidia; order CAIKAF01; family CAIKAF01; genus JANWKQ01. Next base: position 1,236 of record JBEIQI010000034.1, read on the forward strand.
ATAAGGATACCGACGATTCTCATCCTTCTTCCAAAAGAATTAAATATATAGATGGTAAAACAGTAAGTCAATGCCGTGTGGGTCATAAAATTGGCACCATCACTATCTTGCCAGACATGTCTATATTAGATTTGGAGAATTTGTTTTTCGAAACAGTTGGCTTATCCATTCAGGTTTTAAGGAAATCAGGAAATATTTGGATGGAAACTCCTCAAACCGACAGCTGGTCGCTAGAACAACAAAATAGACAAGGCGAAACTATTTCTGGGTTTATTACCAAACAAGGGGAAAAAAGGAAAGGACAATAATCATCCTCCCATGAACCTTTTGATGCAATGAAGCCAAAAGTTTGTTAATTTTTTCATCAAGTCCCGTTACTCGATTTTATTTCATTTACTTTTAAACCATGGTTATCAAGCATACAATCATTGCATTTATATTTTCCCTAACGGTAAGCTTTTCATATGCTCAATCGACCCTTCAATATGCCTCCTTTACGATGGTCCATGAAGGAATTAAGAACAATCAAGATCAACTGATTATTCTAAATTTTTGGGCTACCTGGTGCAAGCCATGTGTAGCCGAATTATCAGACTTTGAGCAAATCAATGCTGAATTCAAGAATAAAGGGGTACAGGTAATTTTGGCCAATTTAGATTTTCATTCTAAAACAGATTCATTAATTCCGCCTTTTATTGTAAAGCGAAACTTAAATTCTACCGTTTTGCATATTACCGATAAAGATCCTAATGATTGGATTAATCTGGTAGATATCACCTGGTCAGGCACCATACCTGCCACGGCCATTTATTATAAAGGAGAAAAAGTTTGGTTTGTGGAAGGTCAAACTGATTATGAAAACTTAAAATCAATAGTAACTAAATATATTAAATGATGAAAAAACTTATTTTATTTTTTGCCACGGCCACTACTTTATTATTTGCTCAATCTTATAAAATTGGAGATGAGGTAAAGGATTTTTCTTTAAAAAATGTAGATGGGAAAATGGTAGCCATGAAAGACTTTTCGAAAGCAAAAGGTATCCTCGTTATTTTTACCTGTAATCATTGTCCTTTTTCCGTTGCCTATGAACAACGTATTATGAATTTGGATGTAAAATATCGACCATTGGGGTATCCGGTTATAGCCATTAACCCCAATGATCCTGCCATTGTGCCGGATGATAGTTATGAAAATATGGTGAGAATTGCACAGGAAAAAGGATATACCTTTCCTTATCTTTTTGATGAAACACAGGAAGTGGCTAAAGCTTTTGGAGCAGCAAAAACACCCCATGTTTTTTTATTGAATAAGACAAAATCAAAATGGATTTTAGAATATATGGGTGCCATTGATAATAATTCGGACGATGCTACCCAGGCAGATAAAAAATATACCGAAGATGCGGTAGATGCTTTATTGGCCGGAAAAAAACCTGCGGTTACCGAAACCAAAGCCATTGGATGTGGTGTTAAATGGAAAAAATAAGTGAACCCATCTTCACCTCATCCAAGTTCCAGGGGCTATGATCGGTTGGCTCCTTTTTATGATGATTTAGCCGGTCTTGTATTTGGTCAGGAAATGATTGATGCCCAGACCTGTTACTTAAATGCTATACCTCCCCATTCCAAGGTGTTAATGCTGGGCGGTGGCACCGGATGGATGCTTCAGGAAATGTTGAAACACAATGCCAGCCTCGAAGTTTGGTATATAGATAGTTCCCCTAAAATGCTGGAACTGGCTTCACAAAAATTAAATGAAAATAATCAGGTACAATTTATTTTAGGTACCGAAGAGAATATTCCTGAAGGAATTGATTTTGATATATTAATCACTCATTTTTTTCTGGATCAATTTTCTGACCTCGAATTATCCACCATGATTAACCGGCTCACAAAATGGATGGGACCGGATGTTAAATGGTTAGTGGCTGATTTTGTGCCATCGCCCAAAACCCAACACCAAATACTTTCATGGATGATGCATACTTTTTTTGGTTGGTCTGTAAAAAATCCGAATAAATCATTGGTGAATTGGGAGAATGCTTTGGCTGCGAATGGTTGGAGCTTTCAATCTCAACAATATTTTTTTCAGGATTTTATGAAGTCCGGAATAATGAAACAAATAAACAACAACAGCAGTACAAGGTTGAATTAGTTAAATTTACCTGATAGAATTCTTCGGAAAGATGGGACAAAATGTTTCTACATGGATTTTAAGAATGGGTTGGCTTTTGATAGCCGCATTTTCTGTTTTTCTTTTTAGCACCACCACCCTTTATTTTTATTATTGTCTGGATAGCGATTATAATTTTTTGAGTAGGAAACAGGAGGTAGTATTTAATATTTTCTGGAGAACGGCTTTTTATATTCACATTACCGGCGGTATGTTTGCTTTATTGGTAGGACCGTTTCAGTTTATTTCATTTATTCGAAGGAAATGGGTAAAATGGCACCGGGCATTAGGGAAAATTTATCTGGGGGGCATTCTTTTTTTTGCCGGACCATCCGGCTTATTTATGGCCTTTTATGCAGAGGGAGGCACCATTGCCGTTATCGGTTTTACATTGATGGCTCTGGCCTGGATGTTTACAACCTATATGGCCTATGAAACCATTCGTAAAAAGGACATTATAGCCCATCGAGCCTGGATGACCCGAAGCTTTGCCTTAACCTTTGCGGCGGTTACCCTAAGGCTTTATGTGCCCATCTCATCTGCCATCTTTCATGTGCCCTGGCATTGGGTGGAAGAAAGCTCTGCCTGGGTGAGTTGGCTCCCCAATCTGCTGGTGGCTGAGTTAATTTTGTTAACGATGCCCAAAAAGCTTTAGTTGGGTGTATCTTTTTGAACGTTTTAGCGTTTGGTTTGTATATCTCTTAAATCAACAGATAATGAATCGTAAACTTCTTTCCTTTTTATTGGTTATTCCGTTGGTAGTATTTGCCTCTGATAAGATACTTCATATGGATATCAAAAATAGCTCCCTTGGGGCCAATACTCAAATCGATGAAATCCATTCGGATGCCATCATCAATGATGACGAAATGGTGACCGAAATGAAAATTCTGATTAAGGATTTAAAAGGCAGAGAAAAGGCATTCAGAGAATCTAAGTATATAAGTGTTTGGGATCAACAAGTGAATGATGAACAACGTACCTTTTTACGTAATAACGTAGTGAAGAAGTTAGAATCTAAAAATATTTGCCAACTCGATTTACAAAAATCATTTAGCAGATGTCCTAGTGGATATGATGCCGTGGTAATCACCAAAGATAAAGTAATCACCTCCGAAGGTTGGATGATTTGTCGCTCGGGTTGTGATGAAAATCCGATTACCAAATTCCGATTTGATACTAAAACCGGTTTGGTAGAATGTAAAGTAAGTGATAAGGCCGGGTACCTAAAGCTGGATGATTTTTGCAAGCTTTATAAAACCGCCAAAGCAAGTATGTAAACCAACTCATTAAAATTAATTGGCAATAATTTTTTTGCTGATTTTCCATTGATCCGTATTCCAAACCAAGAGATAAATTCCATTGGTCCAGGTGTTGGTTTGAATGGTAAACGTTGAATTTCCGGAGCTAAATTCACCGGCATAGATCATTTGAACTACCTTTCCGGTAATATCTGTTACAAATAAACTTCCTTCGGCAACTTGTGTTGAATTGATTTGAATATTCATGATACCATTACTAGGATTTGGATAGCTATTTATTTCCTGAGCATTCACAAATTCTTCCAAACCAACATTCCCCAAAATACTCACCGAATCGCAGAAGGTGGCTGAATCTCCACATTCATTATAACTGGTTAAACAAACCAAATAACTTCCTGCAGCTGCATAGGTATGATTCGGATTGATGAGGGTTGAACTATTGCCATCACCAAAATTCCATAAGGCATTGATATTAGATATGGAGGTGTTAGAAAAATTAGCTGAAAAAACAGCATTGGTATAAGTGTATTCTGCGGTGGGTAAAATAGGACAAATTAATACCGAATCACAAAGGGTATCAGCGCCACAAGCATTGGAGGTAATCAAACAAATATCATAGTTTTGATTGTTTGCATACGTATGAGATGGATTCGCAATGGTATCTGTACCGCCATCTCCAAAGCTCCAATCATAGTGGGTACCATAAGTTGAATTATCTGTAAAGTCAATAGTAGATCCACTTACAACATTAAATGTATAATCGGCCAAAGGAGGTGTACAAACAAAGATAGAATCTACAATGGTATCATTGGGTCCACATGTATTTGAAACTATTTGGGTAACGGCATACCATCCAATATTGGTATAGGTATGCGCCGGGTTTTGAGATGTAGAGGTATCCCCATCTCCAAAATTCCAATACCAACCCGAAGCATTGGTTGATGCATCATTGAAGTCGATATCCAATCCTACCGCTGTTGTGGTAAAGCCTGCATTGGCACCAAATAAACAAACATTCACCGAGGTGCAGATGGTATCAATTCCGCATGCAGTATGAACATAAGAACATACCGTATAAGTTCCATTGGCTGTATAGGTATGTGTTGGGTTATAATTTGTATCTAATGCACTTCCATCTCCATAATCCCAAACCGAAAATAGACTGGTATATAAAGTATCGGTTCCGTCTGCAAAAGTATAATCTGCCCCAATATTGGAATAGGTAAGGTTGTACAACATGGTAGTGTCATAATATAAATTGAGACGGCTTAACGAACTTCCAGCTTCTGTCCATATTTGTTGCGGAGCCGTGTTTGGCAATTGGAATTGCATTCCAAGTCGTCCTAAGGTTATAGGTAAACCGTTGATGTTTGATACAAAATTTGCAGGAGCATAAGAGTTGGATGTTCCCCTGCAAGCAAGTATACCTATAATATCACCTTGATTTACCACGATATTTAAACCAATGGTATCTGGATCTGCACTGTTTTGTGTAAGGTAAAGCACGTCAAAATTATCAGTTGTGGCTGAGAACAGAGGAGGATTCGTTTCTAGTCTCATAATAGCAAAACTCTGGGCGCCCGAGCTAGCATCGGTTGGAACATCAGCTGCGGTAATGGTAAAACAGGTTGGGGCAATAAACCAATACCCTCTTGTATTCCCTGTAAAGGTGGATGAATGCGCAGGTAATGTTATAGGGGTATAAGATTGCGCTTTAGAAACATTAACGATGGTAAGGAGTACAAAAAATGATAGAATTTTTTTCATAAAATGGTTTATAAAATATTACGGGCAAATATAGGCATAAAAAAGCCCATCACATATACGCTGTGACGGGCTTTTTAAAGATTCTGATGGAATTATCTCACCACTAATTTCTGACTCATCGTCCCTTCGTTGGTCGCCGCAACTACCATATAGACTCCGGCACTCCAGGTTTCGGTATTGATGAAAAATTTACTGTCGCCCATTTTAAAATCTCCCTGGTAAATTTCCTGAACCATTTTTCCATTTAAATCGGTTACATATATTTTACCGCTTAAAGCCCTATCCGTATGGAATGGTATACAGGTAATTCCATGACTTGGATTTGGAAATAATCCTGCCGAAAATACTCCACCTAAATTTTCCTCGATATTGGCGCTGCTAAACAATACTTTAAAATGATACCAACCATCGGGTGCTACAATTGGACGAACTTGTGTTTTTCCATTGGTAGCGTTTCCTTCGATATAATAATAAATGGTGGTTCCCATCGCTTGCGCTGGGATATTTCCACTCCATTGATCAGTACTTGCATTGGTTAAGGTCATGGATACATTGTTCCATGGCAATAAGGTATCGGTGGTCCAATATAAATTGGCTGAACTAATACCGGTAGTATGTTTGATAAATGCATTTACCGTATATGGATTTACATTATCATAGGTATCCGTTAAGCTGCCATGTTGAATTAATAATGGATCATCAACTCCAACAAAATGTGTGATGCAATGGATGACGCCACTTTGAGAAATGATGTTCTGATCTAAATCAGGATTTCCACTTGCATTATCCGCATCGATGGTTTTAATGGTATATCCCGGACAATTTTCTTTGATAATTCTGATGGCCGTTGTATCATACTGTGTACGATATAAAGGCATGATAATGGACTTGTTGACAAAGGTAAAATTGGTATAAGTTCTATAGTTGGCACTGGGTGCATAATTTCCACCGGTACTTGGTGGCATAGGTATACGTACCACTTTATAAGGAGTGCCAAAGGCAGTATTAAATCCACTTAATAAATATTGGATATTGGCCTCTAACTGTGGACCATCGGATACACCCACTGGAAATTCGCCTACCAACATAGTAGTTTCGTCTAATAATTTCATGTGCATATCTATATGATGTATTCCATCATAAGGCAAGGTTTCCATTAAATAATAACGGTCGAGTCCCATCCAATCCAACAACATATCTTTTACTTCGTTGGTATCTTTACCCGGTGAATAATAACTATTGCCCGGAGCATTTTCTTCTATTTCTAGTTCACTGGCAAAATAAGTACCCATACCATCTGTTAAAAAATTTCCACCGGTATTGACTAATTCATATGGGGGAGCAAGGGTTCTGTACAAATCAATACCTAATAAAGCAGCATATGCCACTGGTATATCATCATCTGCCGGACGTGGACGGTTATAAATCCAATCAACTAAAAAGATAGAATCAACATCGTTTCTATACACTGTATTTGCTCCATAGTCTCTTATCCAAATGGAATTATAGGCCACTTCTATAAATTTTAAATTAGATGTAAGGGGGATAGAATAATTAGATAAATTGGTCTTTACAACATTGGAATCGGTGCAATGGATAATGACTTTACATTGAGTTTGAGCCTCTCTTACAATCTCTCTTAAGATGGCGGGATATCCGGTCCAAGTAATGGTTAGGGCCTCTAATTCTTCCCAACCGGCCATGGTTCTGATATCACCTCCCGGTGGGGTTAATATGGTGGCTCTATCATTAGCACCTGCATATCTGCTTTGCATATAAGCAGGAATCAAGGCTTCTTCGCCCGGTGCAAAACCTTGTGGTAAAATATCATTTTGTTGTGCTTGGGCAAATCCCAATAGTGCGGCAAAACCAGTGGTGAGTATAAGTTTTTTAAGCATAGCTTCAATATTATATAACTAAGGTAGATTATTTTTTTAAAATAACCATATTTGAAGGCTTGGTTAGCCGGATGCGCTGCCGGGTGAAGGGGTAGCTTGGCTTTGGCGTGAGGCTTAACAGCCTTATTCTTGCCGAGTTAAGGGCAGGAAAACCAGGCAAGGTTTAGGCAGTTGCCTCCCGCCAAAGGCAACTGCAACCGAAACACGGCTTAAGCGCCAAAAAAAAGAAATGTTACATTTGGACCAGAAATTTTTATTCCATGAAACGTTTAATTGAATGTGTACCCAATTTTTCTGAAGGCAGAGACCAGAATATCATAGATAAAATTGCCGCTTCTATTGCTGCAGTGGATGGCGTAAAACTATTAGATGTTGACCCTGGAAAAGCAACGAACCGAACCGTTATGACCATGGTAGGGGAACCTGAAAGGGTTATTGAAGCTGCTTTTCAAGCCATTAAAACGGCTGCTGAATTAATTGATATGAGCAAACATAGTGGTGAACATCCACGAATGGGGGCTACGGATGTTTGTCCGCTGGTGCCTATTAGTGGGGTAACCATGGAAGAATGTGTGCATTTTGCACATATACTGGGCGAAAGGGTAGGCAAGGAGTTGGGCATCAGTGGTTATTTTTATGAAGCTGCCGCTAAATCGCCTCAGCGAAGAAATTTGGCGGATATTAGGGCTGGTGAATACGAAGGATTGGTGAAAAAAATAATTGATCCGGCATGGAAACCTGATTTTGGTCCGGCTGCCTTTCATGCCAAAGCAGGTGCTACCGTTATTGGGGCCCGTAATTTTTTAATTGCTTATAATGTAAATTTAAATACTACCAGCACGCGCAGAGCGAATGCTATTGCTTTTGATGTTAGAGAACAAGGCAGGATGCAAACGGATGCCAATGGAAAAAATATTTTAGATGCTCAAGGTGAACCGATTCGAATTCCGGGAACACTTAAATCGGTAAAAGCCATTGGTTGGTTTATTGAGGAATATGGGGTGGCTCAAATTTCGATGAATTTAACGGATGTTACCGTAACCCCTGTACATATTGCATTTGATGAGGTTTGTAACAAAGCTCAAGCACGTGGTATTAGAGTTACCGGTTCGGAATTGGTTGGGTTGATTCCTTTACAATCTTTAGTTGAGGCGGGTAAATATTTCTTAAAAAAACAACAAAGAAGTACGGGTGTTCCTGAAAGTGAATTGATAAAAATTGCGGTAAAATCTTTGGGCTTGGATGAATTAAAATCCTTTGACCCGGAGAAAAAAATTATTGAATATTTAATAAGGGATGAGGGTAACAAAAAATTAGTGTCGATGTCGGTTGAAAAATTTGCAGATGAAACTTCATCGGAATCACCTGCACCCGGCGGAGGTTCTGTAGCGGCTCTTTGTGGTAGCATGGGGGCTGCTTTGGCAACTATGGTGGCCAACCTATCGTCGCATAAAAGAGGTTGGGACGATAAATGGGAGTTTTATAGTAACTGGGCCGATAAAGGACAAGCCCTTAAAAATAAACTCATCCATTTGGTAGATGAAGATACGGCTGCCTTTAATAAAATTATGGATGCTTTTCAGTTACCAAATGGTACGGATGAAGAAAAAACCATTCGTAAACAAGCGGTGCAAGAGGCCACTAAATATGCTACTGAAATTCCGTTTTTGGTAATGCAAACGATTTATGAAACTCTACAAGTTATTGAGGCCATGGCAAATGAAGGAATGAAATCGTCTATTAGCGATATTGGTGTAGGGGCGCTATGTGCTCAAGCCGGCGTTGGGGGGGCCTTTTTAAATGTAAAAATTAATGCGGCCGGATTGGTAGATAAGGATTTTGCGCAGGATATTTTATCGAAAGGACAAAAGATTTACGAGGATACTGGGATTGAGGTGAAAAAAATATTAGATTTAGTGAATCAAAAGATTGGGGTATAGCGTTCTAAAAAACAGGAGCTGTATTTAATCGTCATTTAATTATGTGGAAGAAGTTTATATCTCATCCGATTGTTCGCGGAATTATTTATTTCTTCCCTTTTCAATTATTGATGTTGCATTTGCAACGGAATCAAATTCTTTTAATTATCTGGCTCATTGTTTTTGGGTTTGTAAGTAACCGATTGGGTGTAGGGTTGGGTATGTCGTATTTATTTATTGTTCCCGAATATATGGGGAATGTAAGCCCTTATTCGTACGCCTTGGTGGGATTTGCTTTTGGCGGATTTATTACGGCCTTTAATGTCTCCAGTTATGTAATTAATAGCCATCGGTTTACTTTTTTGGCTGCGCTTCAGCGTCCATTTTCCAAATATTGCCTCAATAATTTTATCATCCCCACCACAGTAATTATTGTTTACTTATTTAATATCTACCACCATTTAAAGGTTTACGAATTAATGTCTCCGGAAAAAATTTATTGGAACCTGCTGGCATTTTTAGGAGGGACTTTTTGTTTTATCCTTATCTCCGGATTGTATTTTCAATTTTTAAATAAGGATTTTAAAAATTTGTTTGGCTCATCGGCCGATGATGATGAAGGCAAAAGTGTAAGTATCCATTTAGTAAAGAGTTTTAAATTAGGAATTTTAAAGCGCCATTTTATTGGCCAGGTTACTCGTCGAAGCAGGTATAGAGACGAATGGCCAGTAGCCGCTTATTTCTGTAATCCATTTAAAATATTACGGACCAAACAAACTGAACATCTAGATAGAGCCAAGCTGTTGATGGTGTTTCAACAAAACCATATTACCGCATCGGTTTTTGCGGTGATTGTTTTTTTATCGTTGATTTTGTTAGGCGCCTTTAGAGAAAATAAAATTTTTGAATTACCAGCTGCTGCCAGTATGATGCTTTTTGGTACCATGGGTATGATGGTGGTGGCCGCCGTACATTTTTTTATGCGAAACTGGTCGACCATATTTTTTATTGCAGGAATTTTATTGCTGAATTTTATTTCGAAGCATAGTGATTTTAGAGCCATTAATTATGCTTATGGTTTGGATTATACCCATCTGGCCATTTACGATCCGGAGGCCATGTCGAAGGAAATTATTGAAAGCGGGAGTTTAGAAAAAGACATCACCTATCATGAAGGCATTTTAGATAATTGGAAAAAAAAGGCTTATGTAAATCTGCAGATTTCATCAAAACCTAAAATGGTGATTATTAATTGCAGCGGTGGTGGTTTAAAATCCGCCTTGTGGACTTTTTATAGTTTACAGGTAACCGATCAATTGTTGGAAGGTAAACTTTTACAAAATACCGTTTTAATTACCGGATCATCCGGCGGAATGATTGGCGCTTCTTATTTGCGTGAATTGTATTTGCAACAACAATTAGGAGTGATTGATAATTTTTATGATCCTACCTGGGGTGATAATATTGCCAAGGATATGCTCAATCCTATTGCCAGTGCCATTGCCTTAAATGATATGTTTTTACGTTGGCAACATTTTACAGAAGGTAACTATAGATATCCTAAAGACAGAGGTTATGCCTTTGAACGAAAGCTCAATGAAAATACCAACTATGTTTTGGATAAACGTTTGGGTGATTATACCGAAGTGGAAAGACAGGCCATTATTCCTATGATGTTTTTTTCACCGGCAATTACCAATGATGCTAAAAGGCTCATTATTTCAAGTCAGCCGGTTTCGTTTATGAGTTATAATTCTATTGATAATAGCCGACCTGCTTATATTGAGAATATTGAGTTTACCCGTTTATTTAAAGATCAAAATCCATATAACCTAAAATTTACTTCGGCCATTCGGATGAATGCTACCTTCCCTTATGTATTGCCGGTAGTATCCTTGCCCAGCAGTCCATATTTGGAAATTATGGATGCCGGAATGCGGGATAATTATGGTACCCGAACCGCTATGCAATATTTATTTCAAATGCGGGAATGGATCAATGCCAATACCAGTGGAGTAGTGGTAATAAGAATTTCGGATGGAAGAAAAGTGGATTATGAAAAACAAAGGGCTACTTCGTTATTACAGGATCTATTATCACCCTTAGGTGGATTGGTAGGCAATGTTACCAAAATTCATTTACAAGAAAACAATCAGCTTATTCAAATGGTGGATGAAGCCTTAAATGTTCCTATGGATATTGTGGAATATAGATTGGGTGATATTAAAGATGCTAAAAAGATTTCCATGAGCTTTCACCTCACCCCCCGTGAAAAGAAAAAGATAAAAGAAGCTTTTGAAGATAAGGTGATTCAAGATGAGATATTACACCTGAACCAGAACTTTTTTAAGGTTAAATAAATCTATAAAAAGGGTCCTTAGGGCAGTTGAAATTGCCCTTTATACCCATCTAAGTTGCTTATTGATAGGTGATTAAATTCAGTTGATCTTTTATTCATATTTACTTGTTCATTTCTTCATATGGCCAGATGGCAATATATCAACTCCTATTGCGATATTGTATTATGTTTATCCCGGTACAAATATCCCCCCATGGAATGTTGGATTTAAGACTGAGTGTTCCTACCGGATTTGATTATGATATTGTTTGGAAAACAAATACCGATGGAATTATTTTTTTCGATGAAAAAAAAATGATTCTGCCGTGTGATGAGGATGATTCCATCATTAACCGGGCCTATAAAAAATGCAGTAAATATTTTTTGAAGTCCACAGGAATGGAGATTAAAATTAAAAGTTATGATCTCAAATATCCCGAACATATTGCCGCCGCTATTATCATTAAAGAAACGGCCAAAAAATTTATGTATTCCGATGAATGGGCCATTGGGGTATTTGAAAAGATTTTTGAAGGAAATAATTTTGATCATGCAGCCAGTTATATCTATGCCATCTTAAGGGAAAATGAAGGGGAATATTTTTATAATGAAGTGGATAATTCGTTGCAATATGCCCAATTATTAAAGGATCAGGGTAAACTCATTATACGGGTAGACAAACCTTTTGAAATAAAAACCAACGAACTCCATCAGGAGAAATTATTTCAGATTCTGGATAACAGTCATCAAATCAACTGGATTACCTATTTGCATGATATGCACATCATTACCAATCAAAAAAAATTGAACAATTTTTTGGATGAATTGCGTGCCAATGAATTAACCACCCTCGTTTTACCTGCTACCGATGGTTGGAATTATTTAATTATTGTCTATTTTTATCGGAATAAATCCAAAGGGATGCAGGCCATTATCGAAAAGCTTTATAATAAGTATATGGATATGGAGCCGGTATTCATCGGTTAATATGAAAGTTTTATTTGTCGATACAGTCCATCCATATTTAGAGGAACAACTTCTGGAGCATGGTTTTATCTTGGATCATTTTAGCTCCGTGAATAAAGAAGAGTTTTTATCCATCGCAGGTAATTATGAGGGTTTTATTATTCGTAGCAAATTTCTGTTAGATCAATTTATCCTAGATCGTTGTACTCAGCTAAAATTTATTGCCAGGGCAGGAGCAGGGATGGAAAATATTGATGTAGCCTATGCCGAAAAAAAAGGGATCGTTTGTTTTAATAGTCCGGAAGGTAATAGGGATGCTGTGGGTGAACATGCTTTAGGGATGTTGTTGATTTTGATGAATCATTTAAAACGTGCTGATGCGGAAGTCCGTCAGGGAATTTGGATCAGGGCAGAAAATAGGGGACATGAAATCATGGGTAAAACCTTGGGGATTATTGGATATGGGAATACCGGTTCGAAATTTGCCAAAAAGCTTTCAGGTTTTGAATGTGAAATCCTGGTTTATGATAAATATAAAAAGGATATCAAGGATGAATTTGTAAGGGCCACAGAAATGGCTGAAATTTTTCATAGGGCTGATATCCTTAGCTTACATATTCCATTAACGGCAGAAACTAAATATTTGGTGAATGCTGATTTTATCAACCAATTTAGAAAACCAATTTACCTAGTGAATACTTCACGAGGGAAAAATTTACATACGGCCGATTTAGTAGAAGCCCTCAAAACCAAAAAGGTGGTAGGTGCTTGTTTGGATGTTTCGGAATATGAAGCGACCTCCTTCGAAAATATGAATATAAAGGATATGCCGGCACCGATGCAATATTTATTGGCTTCAGACAATGTTATTTTAACTCCACATATAGCAGGTTGGACCCATGAGTCGAACTATAAAATGAGTTATTACCTGGCTGAGAAAATTCTGGCGACCTTTCATTCCTAATGGATCGATTAAAATTGGAAAATCAATTTACCTGCAGAATTTGTGGCAACCACCAAAACAATGTACATTGGAAGGCCAGCGAAATGATGTATGGGCTAAAAGATGAATTTAATTATTGGGAATGTAATCGATGCAAATGTGTGCAAATAGAAAATTTCCCAGAGAACATGTCACGCTATTATCCTTCGCATTATTATAGTTTTAGAGTTTACGATGGTAAAAAGTTTAAAGGGACTGGTGGATGGTTTAAAAAATTACAATTTAAATCATCGGTTCAACCTCAAAATATTTTTCAGCAACTCATTAAAAGTTTATTCGGAATAAAAAACTATTTGATCTTTAAAGATCTTTCCATTACAAAGGAGACCCGTATTTTAGATGTGGGATGTGGAAATGGCAAAAGTTTTTTATATCCCTTGGCCGAAATTGGATTTACCTCGGTGGTGGGCTGTGATCCATTTATTGAGCAAACTATTGAATATCCCAATGGATTAGTAATAAAAAAATGCGACATTGAAAAGATGGATGGGAAATGGGATATCATTACCTGGCATCATTCGTTTGAACATATTCCCAATCCATTGGAGAATTTGCAAAAGGCCTCTCAAATCTTATCCGAAAAAGGGGTATGTATTATTCGCATTCCAACCAGTTCGTCTTATGCCTGGGAACATTATAGAACCAATTGGGTACAATTGGATGCACCCCGACATTTTTTTCTGCATTCGAAAGAGAGCATGGAAGTTTTGGCAGCAGCCTGTGGAATGGAACTTTATCAAATTCAATACGATTCCACTCATTTTCAATTTTCGGGGAGCGAAAAATATATCAAGGACATTGCTTTGGCTAAACCTCGTCCTAAAGGTTTGATACATTTTATAAAAAGAAAAAGATTAAAACGAACCTATCAGATTAAGGCCAGAAAATTGAATGCAGAAAATAGGGGAGACCAGGCCGCGTTTTTTTTACGCAAGAAAAATTAATGAGGAATTCTATTTAATAAACTCCAAAAAGATTGGATAATTGGACTCGCCGCCTCTGCAGGCAGGTGAACTTTGGTTGTTTTTTGAATAGATGGATGGTTGGCCTGACAAGAGTTGGTATATTGATGTATCCAAAATGTGCATTGAGATACCACTAATACCAACAATACAATCATGATAATTCTAAATAGCCTTACTTGTTTTTGAATATTATCCATGCTTGAGCAAATTAGATGAATCTAATTAGGATCAAAACTATTCTTTTAAAGGATGTTTACCAACCTGTTACAAGAACATTTAAAAGCATTTATCTGTTAATAACCTTTTTTTAAAGCTTACTTTCTGCCTATCAGCCTTTTAAAGAAACGTTTTTCGAACTCCCAGAAGAATTTAAATTGTCCGAAAATAAAACCATACATAAGGAGCATGATATTGTAAATGGGCAAAATGGCAAGAAGGTAAATCACTGTTTTTACCCATCCTTGCAGCTCATTGATACCCACCAATTGTTGAAAAGGTTTTTTGATAAAAAGTACCGATGTACCCGTACAAATAAATGTAAGTAAAACCAACACTACCTGCAATGCGCTTTTGAGCTTCCACTTTTCTTTAAGCTTGATAATCCAGGCAGGCTGCGGCTTCATATTGGTCGTTTCGTTCATGGTTTAATCCACCCAATCAGCTACAAATAAATTGGTACTGCGTGTTCCACCGTTGTTACGGTTACTGCTGAATAAAATTTTCTTTCCATCAGGGGAGAACATCGGGAAGGCATCGAATACAGGATCAAATGTAATTTGTTCTAATCCGGTACCATCCAGGTTAATCATCCAAAGGTTAAACATAAATTCTTTAGGCGATTGATGGTTGCTCGAAAAAATGATTTTGTTTCCAGAAGGGTGAAAAAAGGGAGCCCAATTGGCTTTTCCAAGGTTGGTAATCTGTTTTTTATCCGATCCATCTACATTACAAACATAGATCTCCATATCACTAGGCTCAACTAAATGTTGTTTGAGCAGGTCCTTATATTTAGCTACTGCCGTGTCTGCTTTGGGTCTGCTGGCACGATAAACAATTTTGGTTCCATCCGGAGAGAAAAAAGCTCCTCCATCGTATCCTAATTCATCGGTAATTTGTTTTACATCACTTCCATCAATATTCATGGTATATAATTCTAAATCGCCCGATCTATCGCTGGTAAAAACAATTTTATCTCCTTTAGGACTTACGGTACCTTCAGCATCATAGCCTTTTTTATTGGTCAATTGTTTAACTACCTCTCCTTTTAAATTGGCCACATAAATATCCATGGTTTCATAAATAGGCCAGTAGTAGGCTCCTTTTTTTCTTTCAGGTGTTGGAGGGCATTCAGCACCTGATTTATGGGTACTTGCATAAAGGATTAATGAATCGCCCGGTAAAAAATAGGAGCAAGTGGTTCTTCCTTCGCCTGCAGAAATTAAGGTAGGTTTGGTGGTTCTCATGTCTCCGTCGGCCAAATTCCACATAAATATCTGATCGCATTCGATTCCATCTTCTTTGGCGGTTCTTTGAAAACAAAATTTGGTCCCATCAAAACTCCAATAGGCCTCGGCATTATCACCCCCAAAAGTGAGCATTTTTATGTTGGCTAAATGTTTCTCCTGATCGTATCTGCAAGTATCCTTAACGGTTGGGGTATTCAGGCTGTCTTTATCTCCCTCTTTTTTGGTTTGATTTTTTCCTCCACAACTGGCTAAAACAAAGGTTAATGTGCAAACAATCAGTGTACTATATTTCATTGGATGTAAAATTTGCAGCAAATATACTCAATGCAAATTCCTATAAAGCAGCCTTTAAGCATTTTCACCTGTTTTAGGTATTCAATATACCTGATTTGGTTTGGACCGGGTGATAAGTTAGGGCCTAAGCTCCTGTGTGGTATTTAGTTGGGTAAATATTTCAAAGGGGTTTCCATGGGTACCTATGGTCAGGTTCTCAAATTCCGAATATCATTTATCTCAAAAAAATTATCCTTACCTTTGCGTAAACAAAATTCTTCCATGCAAGAGAATACATCAACAAAAGATGCACCTATAAAAAAGAAACTATTTGTTTCGCATAAAGATGAGTCTATTAGAATGTTTAAAAGCAACTTTATGGATTTCTTTTCTAGAACTCCATTTTGGGTGCCTCTAATCATTTACATTCCATTAATGATTGTTTTAGGTTATCGATCGATTGCCATTAAACATAATGAATGGTATGTTTTTGCTGGCTTATTTGCCGGTGGAATTTTTGTTTGGACCATGCTCGAATATCTTTTACATCGTTTCGCATTTCATTACCATCCAACCACTCCGGCCGGAAAGCGATTTTTATTTATTGCCCATGGTGTACATCATGATTATCCGAATGATAGTTTACGTTTGGTAATGCCTCCTAGTTTATCATTACCCTTGGCTGCTTTCTTTTATTTAATGACCTGGTTAATTGGTGGACCTCAATATGGAGAATCTGTATTTGCCGGTATGGTAATGGGATATATTTTATATGATGAATTACATTATGCTACCCATCATGCTACCTGGCAATGGGGTTGGTTTCAAAAACTAAAAAAATACCATATGAAACACCATTATAATGATCCGGATAGAGGATTTGGTGTTAGCAGCCCTTTTTGGGATAATATATTTAGAAGTAAATTTAAAGCATAACAAAAAAGGCTCCATTCGGAGCCTTTTATATTTAATGCATATCTTCGAAACTGACATCCCCTTTCATCATAAATATTTCTCCCGGTAACAAAAACGCTTCTATTATTTTATTGGCCGATATTTTTTGTCGGGAAATATGTATAAATTCCATTTCATAACCATGTGCAAAAATTTCTATTTCTAACATATCGGGAATTTTATTTTCTTCGATGGTGATGGTTACCAAACCCTGTCCGTTAGAGGTAAAAGTCCCTAATTTTTCTATTCGAACCACTGCTCCGTAGATGGCCAATTTGGTATCGCTGGAATATATTTTAAGGTTATAGGTTACTAAACTATCTTTGGAAGGTTCTGTTTTTATATCCTTATCTCTAGCTTCCTCTTTGGCAAATGACATGGGCTTGGGATATAAATGTTGTGGGGTCCGTTGCTGCGCAAAACTATTGCTAGGCATCAACTGAAACATGCCTGCTACCAACATGGCCGCTATGGACGGCCAACGTACCGACTTCTTTTTATTTACGAATCCCATGGGCCTATTTATTTGTGTAGAATAAAAATTACCACAAATTTTTTCGCCTTTATGTTTTAATAGATATTGAACGATTTCACTATCCGACATTTTACTAAAATCAATGACCACCCTTTGGCAACTGGAACAATGTTTACCTTGATCCAGTTGGGGCATTTGTTGCCAATCTTCATTACAGGGTTTGGCTATGCTAAGTTTTAATGTTTTCATGGTTGATTTTTTAATGCAGATTTAAACTGATTCCTCCGTTCATCATTTGATGCCGATCAACAGGCATGGGTTTTAAATATACCTCGATGCTGTTTTTATTTTTAAAATCTTTGA
>JBEIQI010000207.1:0-5691 GCA_040376605.1 Flavobacteriales bacterium
AATCCCCAATAGGTGGTGGCTTTTTTATTGTGCATACCATTTCTCATGGCCACCCTTTGGGAAGGTTGATTTCTTTGATCGATAATACTCACCACTTCAGTAGCATATTCATTTTTAAAGGCCATATTTTTTAGAAAACCGGCCGCCTCTGTTGCATAACCTTTCCCCCAATATTCTGGGAACAAATGGTAACCGATTTCCAATACCGATTCGCCGTCTACTTCTTGAGAAAGCAATCCGGCCTGACCCATGAAAATACCTGATTCCTTATCAGTAATGGCCAGGTGCCCAAATCTATTTTCTTTATATCTGGTTAATTGACGATCCATCCAAAATTCGGATCTCTGCAAAGGAGTCATTTCGGGTTGTTTGGGCAAATATTCAACACATTCAGGAATGGCTAAAAATTTCTCCCAAGCGGGAATATCCTCTAGGGTAAGTGGTCTTAATATCAGTCGTTCGGTATGATAAATTTGAGCATACATAACTCAAATATACAAGGATTGAAGGAATTATCGGTTGGGTGCCTAATAAAGCTCGTCTTCTATGAGTTTTCTTAACTCCAATAAATTGATGGATCCTTCTATGCGTTGGTCTTTTTCTAAATGTTTAAAATCAATAAAACCCACTTTAGTAATGGTATTAAATTCACCCAGAATATGATCCATATATAAAAAAGCTAACGTTTGGTAAGCTTTCGGATCGTTATCGAGACCTTTTAAAAAAACAATAATATTTACCTTAGCAGCAACCTCGTCAATTTCTGTAATGATTTCTATATCCTGCGATTCAAATTTAATTCCGTTATGTTCTAAGCTTACTTCATCTCGGGGCTGTCGGAATCTCACTACTTCCCAGTTGTCGATAACAGGGGCAGCAGCTGCAATTTCACGGGTAGATTCAATGCCTTCCAGCAAACCATTGGGTGTTATTATCAATATAAATTTATCTTCATCAACAGCTATTTCAGGATATAACATTTCCGAAAATCGTTGAAGTTCATTGGTCATTTCATGGTAAATAGCGAAGTCTCTGCTTGGATTTTTTATAAATCTTTCCAGTTCCATTTTATTTTCCAGGAACCATTTCCAAAAATTATTCTTGGCTAACTCACTATTCATTTTCCAACAAAATCCGGATTATTTAACTTATCATTTAAGAGTCTTTCATAATACTCCTTACGTTGGGGTAGTTTCTCGATGATAAAGCCATAGTATTTTTTAAAATAAGGAGCCCCATATTGATTGCTCTTATCCTTGAGGATTTTTTCTTCCATGGCAAATTCATCGGCTAAGGAACTATATACCCCTTCCAACTGGCGAACTCTACCATCGGGCTCATAGGTATTAATGGTGCCGCAACCTGCACATTTTACATTGATAGCTTGAAATGCAAAAACTTCCACTTTTAATTGATCGCCGCATGAAACACAATTATGAATCTGATTAGGATCAACGGCTGCATGAATGTTCTTTTCTATTTGCCTGGCTGCATCTGCAAAAGTTCTAATGGAGAATCTTTCAAAATCATCACGCATCCATTCGGTCAAATCATGATGTTTTTTCTGTTCTTTTAAAATGACATCAAAATCAATATCTAATTTTTCGAATTCATGTTCTACTTTTTCCCAGGTATCTTCCATCTTTTTAGAAAGCTGTCCTTGACTTTGATATTTTAAACCATTTAGAACATTGTGAATAATGATACTATCATATTCTAATCCCCCAATTACATCATTTAAGGGCTCTTTTGATTGTTCAAGAACTTCAAGATAGCGGGCCTTGATTTTATCTAGAAATCCATTCCATCTGTCAATAAGGGCTGTATATTCGGGACTCATCTTTATTAATTATTAGGTTCAAATAATTCACTACCACAAAATAGGCAGTCATCATATTGCATTTCTTGTAGTCTTGGAGCTCCACAGTTTTTGCAACGTATGGCAGATTTTCTGGCTTCCCCAATACCTTCTGAATAATTTTTTGTGGACGTTTTTGCGTTTTTAAAAATATCACCCATGCCACCAAAAGGTTTAATGCGGGTATAATATTTCATTACTTCTCCATCCATATTGTATAACAAAAGGAAGTTCTTTACATCAGGATTTATATCCGGATAAGTGGTATGTTTTATCAGAATTGCGTGTAAAACCCATCTTAATTCAATAGGAAAAGCTCCCCCCGCAATTTTCATACTTGAATTCAATAATGCCTCTTTTTGGTTTGCATTTAGAGGCATTATTGAATAAGAAGCTAACAAAGCATTCCAGGTTTCATCACCGCCTTTGGCCGATTTAAAAGCAGTGGCAAAGGCATGATCAACTTCAGCCTGAAATTTTTTAATTGGATCACTCATGTAATTTAGAAATCTAAATCACTATGAGAATCGCCGGCCATGGATTCATATTTTTTGGTATACTCATCTTGTAAACTGGCAAATTTGGTGGCTAGGTTCATATCCGACGCCATTTTTCCAAACCAATGAGAGCTTAAGTTAGAATAGTCAGTAACCGTCATTCCAAAATCAGCTAAAACAGATTGAGCATCACGACCTTGTCTACCTAGCACATCCTGAGCAGCCATTGATTCCACAAATTTTTCGAACGACATGGTATTGTCATTCGTCTCGGCACCACCACCTAAATTTCCAGTGGAGCCTGTGGTGAATGCGGCAGAATAAATCGGCATGATTTTGAATTCTGTATCATTACTCATTCGAGCTAACCACTCTGCACTTACGCGATCCCATTTAGCGGCATCAACACCACAAATATCATAGGCATCTTGCAAGCTTCCACCTGATGCCATTTTAGCTTGAGCTTTTGCCCAAGTTTCTACAGAAATTCCTTCTACTGGTTCTAAAACATTCGACATATTTTTTTAATTAAATTGGTTAATAATGGCACAATTTAAAAAGTTTCGTGATTACTTCCAAAGAGACTTTTCATATTTTTATCAATCACCAATACAATTTAGAGATGGCTTTATCAGCATACTTATCACCTTTGAATATCCCCCTTATTTCGAATCGTATTTTAACCGTGGCCTTTTTCTTTTGAAGAAATTGAATAAAATTCAATTTCATGGATTGAATACCCATTTCATTTTTCAAAACAATATAACAATATGGTTTATCGTCGAAGCAAGAATGGTGGAGAGATATGGTTAACAGCCCAATTCGACTCATCTTTGGCAGAACCTGTTTGTCAGGGAGCATTATTAAGTTATCCATCGGACTCAAACTTATTATTATTCTTAAATCCACATCATCCTAAACAAAGAAAAAATCTAACCTTATCGATTAGTTTGGACAATGGTAAGACATGGAGGTATCAAATAACGATTTATTCGAAGTTGGCCGCTTATAGTGATTTGGTTCGGCTTCCAGATAATCGGTTGATTTGTATATTTGAAGCGGGAAGGTTATGGCCCTATGCTGGTATTGTTCATATGAGTTTGCAACCAATTAATGTTCAAAATAGCCAGAACAGCCCCAATTAACAGAATATGAGGATATTCAAAATCCCAATATCCTTGTTTTTGGTCTCAGCTTATTAACATTCACCTATTGAAATCCTATTAAGTTTATCCAAAAACAAGGCTACATCTATATTAGTTTTGTCTATTACCTGCGTTATAATATGCAAGGTTGCCCTATGGCCAAAAGAAAAAATACAGAAGAAATCATAACACCACCACGCAATACCTTTAAAAACAAAGAGGTAGAAGAGGATGTGCCGGCCAAAAAGCTGAAACAAAAATCCGTAGAAAAGGAAAAGGAGGAGCCTCAAAATAAAAAGGTCAAGAAGGAGAAGGTTGTTAAAGAGGATGATGGTACCGGTTTTATTGCTCGTGTTAAACGTTTTATTACCGATGAACGAACCGTAAAAATTACGGGTCTTTTTCTTATAGGGTTTTCTGTTTTTCTTTTGGTGTCGTTTATCTCCTATTTTTTTAGTTGGAAGGGTGATCAAACCATGGCAGATG
Organism: Flavobacteriales bacterium; assembly: GCA_040376605.1. Taxonomy (GTDB): domain Bacteria; phylum Bacteroidota; class Bacteroidia; order CAIKAF01; family CAIKAF01; genus JANWKQ01. The sequence goes on from JBEIQI010000207.1 coordinate 3,987, forward strand.
GTGGATTTTCAGTAGGTGAAAGACCTAAAAATGTAATGGGATTTATTGGTGCCAAATTGGCTCATTGGTTTTTATATAGCTGGTTTGGGGTACCCAGTTTCTTATTGGTTCCTGTATTCTTTTTATTAGGTGTTCGGCTGCTGTATAAGCGAAATTTGGTAAAACTCAACCGCACGATTTCTATACTTTTCTTTTTAACCATTTGGAGCAGTGGTGCCTTGGCCCTGTTATTACCTAAGTTGGGGGGAGGAATATTAGGGGGAAGTTTTGGATTTAAACTCAATCAGGTTCTCGGCAGTTTTGCCGGAATCGCAGGAAGTTTACTCATTTATGGAGTTAGTTTCCTTACGTTTTTAATTATCGCGTATAATTCATCCTTAAAACTTCCTGCCATTAAATGGTTTAATAAAAAATCTCCTAAAACAAAGGATGACATCAGTTCAATTAATTTTGATGAATCAGATACCTCCTTATCTACCGTTACGAATGTTTATGCTCACCGCGATGAAATTGAAATTGAGGAAACGGAGCCGGTGGTAGATGAATTGGATAATATTCCTATTGATGAATTACCTGATTTTGAGGTCAACGAGGTGATTGAAGATGATTTTGTAACCGTTGACAAGAATATTTTTATGCCTGAGAAGGATGTTGCACCTGAATTTGACATCATTGAACCTTCTGTTGATGCTAAAAATAACGAAGTCCCCGAAGTGGAGTTTTCTTTAGCCAATACAGATCCGGATGGATTCTCTATTGTTAACACCAACCCAGAACCTGATCCCGAGCCAATCAAGAAAACGGCCGCAGAGGATTTAGTGAGTAAATATGGATTATACGATTCAACCATTGACCTTCCTAAATTTAAAATGCCTGAACTAAAACTCCTTGTAGATTATGGCGATAATGAAATCAAAATCAATAAAGAAGAATTAGAAGATAACAAAAACAGAATTGTTGAAACTCTTCGGAATTATAATATTGATATTGCTAAAATTAAAGCAACGGTAGGACCAACGGTTACTCTATATGAAATTGTTCCTGCTCCGGGAGTTCGGATTTCCAAAATTAAAAACCTGGAAGATGATATTGCATTAAGTTTAGCTGCCTTAGGAATTCGTATTATAGCGCCGATACCCGGTAAGGGTACCATCGGAATCGAGGTTCCCAACCAAAGCCCAGAAATTGTATCCATGCATTCATTATTGAAGCATGAGAAGTTTATTAATAGTAAATACGATCTTCCGATAGCCTTAGGTAAAACCATTAGCAATGAAGTTTATATTGCCGATTTGGCGAAAATGCCCCATCTATTAATGGCAGGTGCAACCGGACAAGGTAAATCGGTAGGATTAAATGCCATTTTGGTTTCTCTGCTTTATAAAAAACATCCTAGTCAAATTAAATTTGTAATGGTGGATCCCAAAAAAGTGGAGCTTACCCTTTATAATAAAATCGAAAAACATTATTTAGCCAAGTTGCCGGGCGAAGAGGAACCCATTATTACGGATGTTAAAAAAGTAATTCATACCCTTAATTCATTATGTATTGAAATGGATACCCGATACGAACTTTTAAAGATCGCTCAGGTAAGAACCATCAAAGAATACAATGAAAAATTTACCAATAGAAAATTAAATCCCAACGATGGCCATCGTTACTTACCCTATATCGTTTTGGTAATTGATGAGTTTGCTGATTTAAT
>JBEIQI010000229.1:0-5165 GCA_040376605.1 Flavobacteriales bacterium
CAATTCAGCAGTGGTGGCTCGGGTTCCTAGTTCTTCAAATTTTTTCATATTAGCCGAATCCATCGTAGGATCTTCGGAGAAAAAGGTTTTTATATTGGAGATTTCTTCTTTTCGAATATACATCATGCCGGTTCCAAATGGAGCACAAAGCCATTTATGTAAACTCGTACCCAAGTAATCAATATTCCAATCCTTGACATTAAAAGGCACATGGGCAAATGAATGTGCTGCATCAACTAAGGTTTTTATTCCCTTTTTTTTGGCTTCAGCAGCAATAGCTTTTACCGGAGTTATTTGTCCGACCCAATTGATAAGATGTGTAATATGAACTACCTTGGTTTTAGGAGTAAATAAATTGGTGTATTTTGCGAGGATATCAGATTCATTATTTTCAGGAAAATCAAAATCCACCCATTTTAAAATAATACCATCTCTTTTTTCTCTGGCTTTCCAAGCAGATATCATTCGTGGATAATCATATTTGGATAAAACTACTTCATCACCTTTGTTTAAACTAATTCCGTGAATGAGGGTATCCAATGCCTCCGTCGCATTTCTGTTAATCGCAATTTCCCTATCCGATGCCCCAATTAGATTGGCTAATTTAATTCTTACCGCATCTTTTCCCTCTTCCAGAACTCTCCATAAATAATAGGTTGGAGCTTCATTAGCCATTTCGGTATATCTAAAAAAAGCTTCCTGTACAAATTTAGATTGAGGACTCACCCCTCCATTATTTAAATTCAATAAATTTGAAGATACAGTATATTGAGTTCTCACCCAACCCCAAAAATCATCAGGGGGAGGAGTTAAATTAGGAATAATGGATTGTTTTATTTCAGTAAATGGTTTGGACCAAATAACTGCTGGAGCCACGGCAGACGCCAGTGATGCAAGACCTGCTTTTTTTAAAAAATCCCTGCGATTGGCCATAATTGTTATTCGAGAATTAATGATTTATATTCTGTAATGCTTCTTTATCATGTTTATACCTAAATACAACAGGGAATATTATGGATAGTACCAATGCATAACCGGCAAATGCAAACCAGATACTTTGCCAATTTTTCACACCGTCAACAGTAAAATAATCTACAACCAATCCAGCTGCCCAACCTCCAATCATTGCTCCTAGTCCATTGGTCATTAACATGAACAATCCTTGTGCACTAGCACGTATTTTTACAGGTGCTTCTTTTTCCACAAAAAGAGAACCGGAAATATTGAAGAAGTCGAAAGCCATTCCATAAACAATCATCGATAAAACCAAAAAGAATAAACCTTCTGCCGGATTTCCTATTCCAAATAGACCGAACCTAAGAACCCAAGCAGCCATACTCATCAACATTACCTTTTTGATTCCAAATCTTCTTAAAAAGAAGGGTATCGTAAGAATAAATAATGTTTCGGAAATTTGGGATAAGGAGATTAATAAACTAGGATGCTCCACAGCAAATGTACCCGCATACTCCTTACTAAAATCATGCAGGAATGGCTCTCCAAATGCATTGGTAATTTGTAAGGCGGCTCCCAACAGCATGGCAAACAGAAAGAAAATAACCATTTTTGGTTGTTTAAATAATACAAAAGCATCTAACCCTACCATATTAATGAAGGAAGAACCTTTGGTGGCCTTGGCGGGTTTACAGGAAGGCATGGTGAGTGAATATATTCCCATACATAAACCTGCACAAGCTGCAAAAATAAATTGATTGGAGTTTTTTGTCCATCCTAACAAATCAACACACCACATAGCGGCAATAAATCCAACAGTTCCCCATACCCGGATAGGAGGGAAGGCCTTTTGAATTTCAAAATTATTATTAGATAAAATGGTATAAGAAACGGTGTTATTTAATGCAATGGTGGGCATAAAAAAACAGCTGTTGATAAGAATAACAGTGTACATCATGCTGGCATCCGTTATGGTACTTGCCCAAATGAGGACGGCTGCTCCAATAAAATGGCATAATCCTAAAATCTTTTCGGCATTTACAAACCTATCAGCAATAATTCCCATTAGGGTAGGCATAAATAGAGAGGCAATTCCCATGGTACCATAGGTAGCTCCTACTAAAGCTCCTCTTGTGCTTAAGTCGCCGGGCAAGGTAAACATATACCCCCCTAAAGAGATTAACCATGAACCCCAAACAAAAAATTGAAGGAAGTTCATTATTACCAAGCGTTGCTTTATGTTCATTATTCAAATATCTTTAGCACGGTGAAAATATAAAAAATTAGGTTATGACAAATTTAAGGGGTTTTGCCAGCGACAATAATAGTGGAGTGCATCCGATTATTATGCAGGCATTATCGGATGTGAATAATGGACATGTGGTGGCTTATGGCCACGATCATTATACAGAATCGGCTATTGACAAGTTCAAAGGTTTATTCGGAAGTGATATCGATGTTTATTTTGTTTTTAATGGTACCGGCGCTAATGTGCTGGCTTTAAAGTCAGTAACCGAGAGTTGGCAAAGTATTTTATGTTCCGAGGTGGCTCATATTTATGAAGATGAATGCGGAGCCCCTGAAAAAATAACCGGATGTAAACTGATTCCATTACCTCATGCCCACGGTAAGATCAATATAGAGGGCATCTATAAACATATGGTTTGGCTGGATGATGAACATAGGGTTCAACCAAGGGTTGTGTCAATAACCCAAACAACCGAAATGGGTGGGGTATATACACTTGAAGAGATAAAAGAAATTTCTGCATTTTGCAAGGCTAATAACCTTTTATTGCATATGGATGGTGCACGATTGAGTAATGCTGCTGTTCGGTTAGGGTTAGATTATGTTGAATTTACCAAAAATGCAGGGGTAGATATACTTTCATTTGGAGGAACCAAAAATGGATTAATGTTTGGCGAGGCGGTGATATTTTTTAATCCTGCACATGCCAAACATTCTAAATATTTCAGAAAACAGAATATGCAATTAAATAGCAAAATGCGTTATGTAGCTGCTCAATTTAATGCTTATATTGAATCTGGAATTTGGAAAGAAAATGCCATCAACGCTAATGAAAAAGCGCAATATCTATACAATGCAGTTAAAAATTTGCCAGAAATAAAAGTAATGCATCCGGTAGAAGCCAATGGCGTTTTTGCCATTATACCCAAAGAGATTACGGCTGAATTACAAAAAGAAGTTTTCTTTTATGTTTTTGATGAACATGCGAATATGGTTAGATGGATGTGTAGTTGGGATACCACCTTCGACGATATCGATCGTTTCGTAAAACGTTTAAAGGAACTATTAGCCAAATAAATGAAATTAAAACTGTCTCAAAACTTCTCCGGATTACCCTTAGAAGCTGGAGTGGATGAAGCTGGCAGAGGATGTTTGGCAGGTCCGGTTTTTGCAGCTGCGGTTATTTTACCTCCTGATTTTTCGCATCCATTCTTAAACGACTCTAAACAATTAACGGAAAAACAAAGGGAAGAACTAAGGCCTATTATTGAAAAAGAATCGGTTGCCTTTGCAATTGGTAAGGTAGATGCAAAGGAAATTGATAAAATTAATATTCTCAATGCTGCTATTAAATCCATGCATTTAGCTTTAAAAATGTTGACCATACAACCTACCTATATAATTATTGATGGAAATAGATTTAAACCCTATTCCGACATTCCATTTACTACTCACATTAAAGGTGATTCCAGATTTTTATCGATAGCCGCAGCTTCAGTGTTAGCAAAGACCTATCGAGATGAGTTTATGCAGGATATACATAAAAAATTTCCACATTATAAATGGAATGACAATAAAGGTTACGGCACATTAGCACATCGGGCTGCTATTGAAAAACATGGACCATGTAATTATCATAGAATGAGTTTCACCCTTACCAAAACTCAATTGACTTTGGATTTTTAATTCAACAATTTTATTTCCATTCATCCTAATTCAATTTGAATTATCTTTAGCCAACAAACCTTGCTATAATTGTTGTATTTTGGAATTTAAAAAGGTCCTCAGGTATTTAATGACTCTTTCCAATTTATTGTTTTTAGTCCTCTTTATCATGTTGGCTTGGAACAATAGATTGGCCATTGATGATTATTATTTCCTCTTTAAGTTCAATGAAATGGGGATTTGGCAATCGGTAGTGCATGATTATCAAACATGGAGTACCCGATGGTCATCTAATTTATTAACTCATTTGGTATTATGGCTTGATCAACTAACAGGTAAAGGCCTGTTTCTTTTTGCTATCCTAAATTTATCTGTTTTTGTTCTATCCATTTTTTTATTCATAAGGTCTTTATTTGAATGGTTGCCATTTTTGAAATCGATCAGTAGAACTGACTTAATGAATCTTTCTTTTTTTCTGGTAAGTGTATTTTTTATTAGCACCATTAGAATTGGGGAAACCTGGTTTTGGCTTTGCGCCAGCTGCACGTATTTATGGGCGAATATGATGTTTGTTTTTGGCGGGTCGTGGATTTTGCAAAGGAATAATTCGATGCTGTATTATGTAGGCGGTATTATTGCATTTGCATATATTGGTGGATCCAGCGAACCTTTAGCAATTATTACCTTATTCATTTTATTGATGTCTATTGCCTATTTAATAGTAAAAAAGGGGAATGCATCCATTTGGCAACGAGCTTTATTAAGTAGAATGATGTTAGGTTTTCTAATATGTTTAGTGTCATTTGTTGTGCTTTATTTAGGACCCGGAATTCGCATACGTGAAGGTTTTTTTGATAAAGTAGATTTACTAACAATGATGGCTTTACATATTAAAATGACCGGTATTATTTTTATAAAACGATTAATATGGATGATCCCTTATTTGTTGTTAATGGGCATCATTGGTTTTTATTTGGGCCATCAATTTAAGAAAGATCAATGGTTAGTTGGATGGAAGAAAGTTTTGATTTTATTGACATTGGGATATTTTTTATCGATTTTTATTTATCAGTTCCCCATTTCATATATTACCCATGATACTGCAGCATTTAGAGCACTTATGATTGTAAACATACTCACCGGTTTGTACATTTTAGCTTGCAGTTTTATTTTAGGTCAGCATACTCAATTACCCAACAAAGTAATGACAAAAATTGCTGGTTTTGGACTTTTAATTTCTATTGGAATTTTTGGATTTTATGGTTGGAAAGAGTTGAATACAGCTTTCTTTTATTCCC
>JBEIQI010000343.1:0-2425 GCA_040376605.1 Flavobacteriales bacterium
AAATGAGTTCTTCATTTTTTCGGTTCGATGTATGAAGTTCATTATTTATTTTTCGAAGGTTTTTTTCGTAGTCCTGATTCTCTCGTTTTAGCAGATAAACCAGTCCAAACAAGGTAATTAAAAACAAGGCCGTATTGGGATAATAAAAGACGGTGGATTGTATTATTTCATCCTTAAAATAAGGTATATAGTTTTCATATATGTACATAGAAACGATATAGAGTAACACATTTAATATTACTCCAAATCCAATTCGGCTCCATTTGTTAAACATGGCAATAGAATAGACGATGCCAACACAGAAGAGTAAATCAGCTGCCAAATATTTTCCGAAAAAAATTACAAAGCTTAAACCTATAATCGCATTTAAGAACAGTAGAATATAGAAGGCCGTATAATATTTTCTATTGAGGGTAAATACATAAATGCTTATATTCACAAGCACTGATGCAAGATTGATGACAGTGGCAATTTCGTTAATAGAACTATTAATCCATGCATAAAACAACGAGATAATTAAACAGGCCAGGTTAAGAACATTCAATAATCTAATCCTGATTATTAATGACGGCTCTAAATGATGATGAATTCCTAAATTCAGGAATTGGTTCCCTATTTTTTTTAAGGTCAGTTTATTACTTGCCATTTACTCAAATGTACATTTTTTTTTAGAATCTAAACTGGACAGCCTCAGTTTAGATGAGAAATTAAGGGGTAGACCAAATTTGAACCCAAAAAAATGGGTAGATTTACGATGAATTATTTGATATGGTTTTTATGAAAAAATTTCTTTTTGGCCTCAGTGCTTTTTTATTTCTTCAGGTAGGTTTTATAACTGCCAATCCCGGTGATACAATTTTTGTGCAGACTTTTACCTATGGCTCGCCTCAAGATGCATGGTTTGTTTTTCCAAGTGATACCATTCGTTTCGAAAAGATACTCATGCAATACAAACTTCGTTGCACCACCAGTAATAATCCTGCATGTGGCGAATGGGATTATTTAACCTATACCTATCTTTATGATCATACTGGTTTGTTAGATTCAAGTTTGGTGAATCAACCTACGTTTACCGTGAATGGAGTGGCTATGCCGGGAACTTATTTGTATATGAATACCCCATCCTATACCTATACACCTACCTGGCAATATTTTATAGAACATACGGATACGGTTTCTTTAACGGCTTCCACTATTGGAACTGGTGTTACCCATAGTTCCTTACCTTTTGGGGCATCTAATCAGACCTCAAGATCTCAATATTTATGGAAGGCTTCTGAAATGACCTCAGCCGGATTAACGGCTGGTAACATTACCGGATTACGTTTTTATCTGCAAACTTTAGGTGGTGCTTTAAATAATTTAACCATTCGGTTTGCCGCTACCAGCCAGGATTCGTTAACTCCCGGAACACTAGTAAATGCGGGTTTTACCAACGTATATCAGCATAATACCCAATTTTTATCTACTGGTTGGAATGGATTACAGTTAACCAATCCCTACAATTGGAACGGAACTTCTAATATCATTATCGATATCACTTACGATAATGATATTACATCCACTAACAATATTTTATTGGCAGATAATACTCCTTTTAGTTCTGCATTATCAAATACTGATGCAGATAGGGTAGCCTCTTTTGATAGTTATGGTTATGTTGAAATTCCTTTAAATAATGAAGTGGCTGCCATTGATTCTTTTATCACTGTATCCTTATGGTGTTATGGTAATCCGGCATTAATGCCAATGAATAGCACCGCCTTTGAAGCAACTGACTCATTGGGAAATCGTTTATTAAATAGTCATTTACCATGGTCTGATAACAATGTATATTGGGATGCAGGAAATGAATCGAATGCTTATGATAGAATAAATAAACTAGCTACGGTTCCAGAAATAGAAGGGAATTGGAACTATTGGGTCTTTACCAAAAATTTAGCTACGGGCAGCATGAAGATTTATTTGAATGGTAATTTATGGCATTCGGGTACCGGTAAAACCAAACCCATGAACGGAATTAAAAACTTTAAAATTGGAAGAGGTAATTGGGCCGGTTCAGAAACCTATCAGGGAAAAATTGATGAGTTTGCTGTATTTAATACTGAATTAAGTTTAGCTACTATTCAGGCAAATATGCATTCATATATCGATGCAAGTCATCCTAACTATGCAAACCTGGCACTTTATTATCATTTTGATGATGGTAATTATTCCACCTTTAGCGATGATGCTCCTGGCAGTCACTTACCCGCTTCACTGATCTCAGTTGATAATCCATTGAGAGCTTCTGAAGAGAAAATCATTCAATTTAGTTCATCTACTTTGCGTCCCAATATGGTTTTTGAACAAGGGGTATTTACCTCCCAATTAGATTCTTCTCTTGTGATTGATTCTGTTCAAAATGCACCGGTAGTAATTATAA
>JBEIQI010000102.1:0-9784 GCA_040376605.1 Flavobacteriales bacterium
ATTTGGTTTCGAGAGCTATTCAATTTATTATTGGAGGTAAAAGTTTAAAGGATTTAGAATAGGATTAATTCATCCATTTTTTATACCACATTTGGAACATCAATAAATACCAGATCTTTTGGTCGTATTCTTTTTTTCCACCCAAAAAGTCTTTCTTTAATTTTTCCACAACCTCCCAATTAAAAAGTCCTTGATTTTTAATGACGGTTTCCGACAAGTAGGTTTCTACATGTTCTAAAAGCTGATTAGAGAGCCAATTTTTTATGGGAATAGCAAATCCCATTTTAGGCCGCTCCATCATTTCTTTTGGAATGTATTGATGCACAATTTCTTTAATGACATACTTTTTCTCCCCCTGTTTATATTTATAGGAATCAGGAAGTCTTGCCGCCCATTCAATGATACGATGATCTAAAAATGGTTCTCTCCCTTCTAAACTGGCCGACATGGTGGCACGATCCACTTTTTGTAAAATATCATCCAGCAAATAAGTTTGATAATCAATGGCCATCATATATGATAAGGATGTATGAAACTCCGATTGTAATTCATCACTTAAATAAGCGGTTGCTAGATGCTCCGATTTAAATTTTACTAAGGACTTCATCTGGGTATCCGTAAACTGTTGACTTAAACTTAACATGATACGCTGCTCGGATGGATCCGCCAAAATTCCTTTCAGTTTTTCATATCGATTATGAAAATTATATTTGTTTCGAAGCAGAGGTATATAAGAAGATGGAATTTGATCCATCATAAATGCAAGTGATTTTCTGGCAAAACCCGGAATCTTATTTAGTTTTTCTCTATATCTTAATAAATACTCGTATCGATTATAGCCGGCAAAAATTTCATCCCCCGCATCGGCACTAAGTGCTACGGTAACTTCCTTTCTGGCCATTCTGCTCACAAGCATTGTGGGAATGGCACTGCTATCCCCAAAAGGCTCATCGTAGAAATAGGGCAATTCATGAATCATTTCCAACGACTCCTTTTCGGTGCAATAGAATTCATGATGATCGGTTCCCAATTGATGGGCGATTTCTTTTGCAAAAGGAGCCTCATTTAAACCAATATCAGGCACACCAATGGTAAACGTTTTCAATGGTTTATTATTGTTTTTTTGCAACAGAGAGGTAACACATGCACTATCATAACCACCACTTAAAAATATTCCAACAGGCACATCAGAAATCATTCTATAAGTAAATGCATTCTCTAAAATTTTCTCGGTCTCAATTTTGGCCTCCTCAAAACTTATAGCCAGCTTGGGTTGATTGTAATAGTCATAGACATTCCAATAACGGGTAGTTTCAATTTTTTGACTGGCTAAATCTAGTTGCAGAAAATGACCTGCCTTTAACTTAAAAGTATCTTTAAAAATACAATATGGATGTGGAACATTGCCATACTGCATATAAGCTGCCACAGATTGTGAATCAATATTTTTTTCAAACCCAGGATTAATATGGAATGATTTTAATTCTGAAGCAAACAAAAATAATCCATTCTTAAAATAATAATAAAGAGGTTTAACCCCTGCTCGGTCTCTTGCACAAAAAATAGTTTCCTGGGTCTGATCGTAAATCACAAAAACAAACATCCCAACAAACTTTTTCAAACAATCCTTGCCCCATTCTTTATAGGCATGCAATATAACTTCAGTATCCGAATGGGAGTTAAAACTATGACCCAATGCCTCTAACTCAATTCGAATTTCCTTAAAATTATAAATCTCCCCATTATAGGTAATCCATAATGGTCCATATTGCATAGGTTGATGCCCCGAGGAGGTGAGATCAATTATGGCTAACCGCCTATGACCTAAACCTATTTGTGCATAAGCAGATTGGATCATTTCAGTGCCACCACCATCAGGTCCACGATGGTTTAATTCATTAGTCATTTTGGTCAAAACATCTTCCGAAGTTTTGTTCAAGAAGTCAATATAACCGGCAATGCCACACATGCAACGAAGATAACAAAGAATTACTTACTTTTGGTAAACCAATCAAAGGTCCATGCGGGTTTACAATTATTATTCAACCTTCAAATTTTATTTTAGTGCTCAGGACCTGGGTTTAGCCTTGGTCGTGCTATTGTGCATCTTAAGTTATGGATTCATTAGAGGGGTTAGTAAAAGTGAAACCAATCCCCTTTATCAATATTATTTCAAAGGACTAGTCCTTAAAATGATTGGATCCTTAGCGTTTGCGTTAGTTTACGGCATCTATTATAATGGTGGTGATACTATGTCATATTGGTATGGAGCCGAAGCTCTAAAAAATGTATTCTATCATGATCCTTCTATCTACCTTACTGAATTATTTTCCAACCCAACCAACGAAAACTTTTTTAATCATTTTAGCGGTGAGACGGGTTGGCCCCCTGAATGGATTTATAAATCGTCGCGGCATTTTTTCATTTGTAAAGTAACAAGTGTTATAGCTTTATTTATCCCGAGTTCATTTCTAGGGATAACCTTTTTTATGGGTTTTATTTGTTATCAAGGCATTTGGAAATTATTTACTACGGTTTCCCATCATTATCCAGCCTTAACCAAAAATCTTCAAATTGGGATTTTCTTTTTACCATCAACCCTTTTCTGGTGTTCAGGTATCATGAAAGATACAATAGTTTTGGCAGGTATATGTTATATAGTGCATGAAACCGATATGTTTTTGAGAAAGGACGAACGTAAAAATATCAACAGATTTAGTCTTCGGTTAATTATTTGGGGTTGGCTTATCTTCTCTTGTAAGCCATATGTAATTATCGCCCTGTCTCCGGCATGGTTGTTATGGATGAATTATACCACACTAAGTAAAATTAAATCTCCCATCCTTAAATATTACTTAATACCTATTTTATTCATTGGTGGATCGGTAACAGCATTTCAGATCTATTCAATCTCGGCAGGAACTAGTGAATTTAGTCCGGATAATATTCTGGATAAAGCCATGATAGTTCGAAATGATTTTTCCACCAATTCAACCTACGGAACCAATCGTTTTAAGGCGCAGATAGTGGAAAAAAACAGCACCGGACTTTTAAGAGTTATTCCTGAAGCAATCATATCTGGATTATTTCGCCCCTTTATTTGGGAGGCAAAGGGACCATTCATTATGTTATCTGCCTTTGAAAATTTATTTATTTTATTATACCTTATTTACTCCATTTTAAAATTGCGAATTTTCGGATATTTAAGATTCATTAGAAGCGAACCCTTCCTTCTATTTGCCATTATATTTACTATTTTACTTGCCTATATGGTAGGATTTACAACCATACTTTTTGGAGCCTTGGTAAGGTTTCGAACCCCATTCCTGCCCTTCTTTGTGAGTTTTATTGTTATCTCTGCCGGAAAAATTAAACAAAGAAAATTTATTACCGGCTACTCGTCTGATGCACTGTAGCATCTATCCTTCTATCCCATCGGAAATGATAGCATTTGCCAAAATTTGGCATTGATTTTTTCGACTATATTTAAATAATTCATCCTCATTTATGTTGGAATGGGTAATACCCCTTGCCTCAAATTGGTGAATGAGCTGAGCCAGAGCATCATATAATTCAACCGCATCATTACAAACAAAGCCTGTTTGGGTAGTCTTCACCAAAGTCTCTAGTACATCGTTATCATTAGGAAATACAATTATTGGACGCTGAACAGAAAAGTATTCGAATAATTTACTCGATGTTACTCCTTTAATTCCATTATGTGCAATCATCAACAATACATGGGACTGTTGTTGGATTTTAATTACCTCCTTTTGTGGAATTCTTTCTGTTATTTCAACATTTTCCTCATAGGTCTTAAGGGCCGTTCTTACCCTTTGAGATTGGATTAAATCGAATGCCAATCCAGGGAATTTTAGTTTAAAATTGATATGTTTAAAATCCCTTATTAGTTGAATGAATACCTCACAAAAAACTTCTATGTTTTGGGTTGAATATAAGGTCCCATTGTAAACTATGATGAACTCCTTTTGTGGGATTAATTTTTCTAGCTGTAATTCATCGAATCCATTATAATGAACCAATCTCTTCTTATGGATAAAATTTCCTATTTTATCAGCATAAAAAGGAGAAACAGAGGTAATAAATTGAACATTCGACAACCATTTTTTTTCTGATTTGGCTTCAATCCATCTAATAAATTTACCTAATATTCCCGTATTATTTACTATACCCGATGTACTCCAATCGTCTCTGTAGTCCGCAACCCAATCTAACTGTGCAAATCTCTTTTTTAATTGAAAGCCAAATTTAAAAAGTATAAAAGGATTTCCGCTAATAATTATTTTTTTAATTTCTCTATCCTTTTCTATTAAGCTACTGGCAAAATTCCTTATATACTTAAATGGTGTAAAAATGTCCAAATAATTTTGACCTATTAATTCTAAAAATGTAAATGGTTTTGTTAGAAAAGCCCAGGGAGTTCCAGCTAATTTATAATAAAGCCTATCCCTTGTACTTCCTTTATGAGGTAAATAATACACCTCATAATTTTCATGCTTCTCATGAATGATTTTATCACCACCCGGTTTTAAAATATCTGCTTGATTAATTACAGTATGCCCCCAGTTTCTGGTAATAACAATTGGAAATAAACCAAACCTATGAAAGTATTTCGCCCAGGCAGCAATTCTTTGAGCAGCCGTAAGTGTGCATGGCGGAAAAAAATATGATATGATAATTATTTTTGTCATAACTATTTCCTCAACCCGATACTTCTCAAAAACCTTCCAAATGGACGAAGGGAATTAATGATATTTAAATAACTTTTATAGTAAATATGAGGCACTGGAGATTTCTGCATAATTCCCACAAACTCACTTTCGGATAAATTTAATTTCTTTAAAAAATAATTTCTATCCTCTTTAAGTTGTAAGGAATTATAAAGTGGTTCTGAATTTTCAATCAATGCCTGCTCACGGGTAATTTGGCCAGAACAAATTAAAGTACTTAAATGCGCTTTCCTCTTATTCACCTTAAATTTTTCAGGCAAAATATAACCTTGATAAAATCTGGTAAAAATATTTTCATAGTGCTTGGCACCATAATCTTTCCAGCCCAACTCGTCTTTAATGATCTGCTTAACATCAGCCTTGTTATACCTTACATAATTAAGTGGTGTAAATGTTTTAATTCTATGAATGTTTTTCTGCTTCCATAAGCCAAATACACCAATCAACGGGATTGATTTTAACTTTACCGTCCCAAATCTCTTGTGAATATCAAACGTATTAATCAAATCATATTTAAAATGATTGAAATTAGGAGGTAACCAGCCCTCAGTAACCGTATTGTGCCCCGTAAGTATGTATTTAAGTTTGAACTTTCTGGCAATCTTATACATGGAAGCAATATAGGTGTTATCGGTTGGGACATCTGTATCCACAACACTAGCTTTAAAAAACGCCAACTGAAGCGACTTCATTTCTTCCCAATTAACCACTTCCGTATATAAATCGAAACCAAGTTTATTAATAATATTCTCAATATTTTTTACGGCCATTTCCGAATCCCATCCGTTATCCACATGTAATACTAATGGTCGCAATCCCCACTGCTTGCACAAATAAGCCAAATAAGTGCTATCCACACCACCACTTACACCAATCAAACAATCATATTGGGCATTTTTGCCACGTTGCTTAATTTCCTCAAGCATGTGATTTAATTTATGTTCACCCTCAACACCAAAAAACACCAACTTGGCATATTGTTTTTCATAAGTATCAC
Source organism: Flavobacteriales bacterium (assembly GCA_040376605.1). Classification (GTDB taxonomy): domain Bacteria; phylum Bacteroidota; class Bacteroidia; order CAIKAF01; family CAIKAF01; genus JANWKQ01. The sequence continues at coordinate 5,749 of JBEIQI010000102.1, forward strand.
AAATATTACAAACCCCACTAGCATCTAAAACAATATCCGGATAATCATTTGAATCAAGAATGCATTTAGAACAAGCCCTAAAATCATTTTCAACACCATTTAGTAATTTATTGGCAAAATCCTGATAGTTTTTAGTTGAATTAAAATCCTTTTCCCAAGTTCGAAAGGCATTGGTGCGAATCAACTGAATCTGGTCTGCTGATAATTGCGCATATTTTGATAAGGTTTCCGCTACTTCATCTGAAGTCGGTTTCTCAGAAAGTAAATAACCATTTTCACCATCTTTAATAATTTCAGGAATACCTCCAATTTTAGGACCAACAATTGGAATGTCGGATGATAAGGCCTCCATCATAGAAACCGGTAATCCTTCATAATGGCTGGTGCTGATTAATAAATCGATCGAATTTCCCGATAGGAATTGTTCAATTTGATCATGAGTTAGATTACCCATAAAATGATACTTCACATGAGAAAGGTCATTCAAACTTGTTTGAGCATAATTTTTTACTTGTTCCCCATATTCATCGCCATCACCTATATGATACCAGCAGATTTCAAGTGATGTCGGAATTTTAGCCAATGCATCAATTAATAATTCCAGGTTTTTAACAGGCGAAATAAAGGCTATACTTAAAATATTAATTTTTCCCTTCTGATATACAAATGGATTTTTCCCAAAACCACTTACACCCAGTCTTGATGTAACAATGTTTCCATTCTTATCCCCAATTTTATTTAACAAATAATTCTTGGCATTGTCCGAAACTGTAAAGGTGCCATCAAGCCCGGGAATAATCACTTTTCTGAAAGGTAGATATGCCGGGTTATGTCGCTCAAAATAAACATCCCAGCCATGAGCCCTTGAATAAACATGAATTGCAGGAAATTTTTTCTTCAACTTAAATAAAGCGAGTGAATATTCGGTAAACCAATAGGTATACAATACCAAATGTTCAATATCAAATTTTTGCTTCTTGATTTCCTTAATTAAATGTTTCCTAAAGCTAGCTTCTTTTGCTACATAGGACATAAATACTTTTATAATATCCCATGAAAATGGCAAATTGAAAAATTTCTTAGAAGTACTCAGTGCTCTATAAAAACCATACGGTCCAATATTAATAAAAGCCCAAATTTTATGAAGTATGGTATACCTAGTAAATATTGGAAGAATAAAAACATTTGGAGGAAGTTCAAATAGCTGCTCACTCTGAAATATTCCTTGAGAATTGGAAGGTATAATGATGATAATTCGATCGAAATTTTTGCTTAAAACATCAATTTCATCTTTTAGGAAGGGTTCTCCAAAACCGTAAGGATAATTAGTAACTACAATCCCCAGGACCTTCTCCATATTCAATCATTTGGCTATAAAATTAACAAATAAAACCAAAACTAAACTTGGCTCATTTGCATCATTTTATGGAGCTCTTCCCGATTTGGATAATTAATTAAAACGGCCTTATGAGGACCTTTGTAAACAAATAAACTGCCCGCCGCCACAGCAGATGCTCCAACTTTCATAGCATCTCCCATATTCTCCAACGAATTTGCACCACCATGTCCGATTACCGGAATCTGAACTATGGCTGAAACTTGTTGTATGAGTTGTAAATCGAGCCCCTTATAAGTGCCTTCCCTATCAATGGAGGTAATAACTATTTCACCGGCTCCCAACTCTTGCATCTTTTTCACATAATCATTAACCAGTAGCCCAGTATTCTTGCGACCATTATGAATATACACTTTATACTTTCCAAAAAGGTCTTTTTTTACATCCACCGAAATAACAATAGTTGATGAGCCAAAGGCCTTGGAAGCCTCTTCTATAAAAGTTGGTTGTTCAACCGACATTGAGTTAATGCACACCTTTTCAATTCCACAAGCATTTAATCTTCTAATCTGTTCAATATTACTGATGCCACCGCCATAAGTTAAAGGCATAAAACATTCACCAGCCAACTGCTCAATAAATGAATAATCAGGTTCAGCTTTTCGTTTGGTTGCAAGAATGTCTAGAACAATTAATTCGTCAACTTCCTTTTCATTAAAAATCTTAACTGCATTTAATGGATCTCCAATATAAACTGGCTTATCAAACTTCACCGGTTTATATAGTGCTTTGTCCATTAATAAAAGTACCGGTATTACTCGCTTTAGCATCATTTACAGAAAGTAATAAAGTTTTGAAATAATTGTAAACCATACTTATGACTTTTTTCAGGATGGAATTGAACCCCATAGATATTTTCCTTTTCGTAGGCCGCAGTATATTTATAGCCATATTCCGCTTCTGCAAGAATTTCTGATGATTTATTGCAAACCGCATGATAAGAATGAACAAAATAAAACCTTGGTTGATCAATCCCTTCGAATAGTTTACTCGATTTTTTTAAAGTAACCTCGTTCCACCCGATACAAGGAACTTTAATCGGATAATTGGTTTTCTGCAAATCGAATTTTTTAAATTCAGCGTCAAACCAACCTAACCCAGCCGAATTTCCTTCTTCACTTAATTTCCCCATTAATTGCATTCCTAAACAAATTCCCAATGAGGGAATCCTATCAACCAACACCTTTTTATTTAATAGGTCCACTAAATTAAGTTCAACCAATCGCTCCATGCCTCTTTGAAAGTGACCAACCCCAGGTAATATTAACTGAGAAGCATCTTCAATTACTTCAGGGTCAGAAGAAATGATGGAATGAGCACCTAATTTATTCAACATATTTTGAATAGATCCTATGTTACCCATTCCATAATCAACAATGCATATCATAAATCAATTAATACAATTAATACAAAAATAGGACAATATTTAGCATAATTGAGAATCTCCAAATGAATAAAAAAAGTCATTTTTAAATTTAACCTTCAAACGCGGTAATTTAATTCTATAAGCTTGTCTTAGTAGCTTATGATGTCCTTTTTTAGAAAAACTTAATGCATTAGAACTCAATATTGAATAATTCCCGGAGTATTCAGCTAAACCTACAATCCTCATTAAAAACGCTTTCGGATCAGCATTATTTACAATAAAACCATTGAATCGAATTGTTATTACATGCCTATTCCCTAGACCATTCCAAACTTCCGATGAAGAAACAATAATATATATCTGGACAATTTTTATTGAAAGAACTTGAAATTCGTCGTACAAAAAAGGCTCCATCATCTTAAAGGGATAAACAGTCTCTTCAATTACCAAATTCTTTTCAAATGATTATTCTTTATTTAATTTACAGTGAGTTGTAATAACTAATAAGTTTATCTGCATGATTTTTGATATCATATCCTTTAGCATACGAAACTGCATAATCCGACATATCCTGATATTGAACTGGGTCATTGGAAAGTTCAATGATCTTATTAGCAAAAAGATTCACGTCCTGCTCAAAAAACATAAACCCATTTTTACCTTGCACAATTAGATCCCTATTACCCTTCCCATCCAAACAAACAACCGGCAAACCTGCAGCCATCGCTTCAATAATAACCAGTCCAAAAGGTTCGTAATAGGCAGGATGAACATAAAAATTGGCCTTATTTAGATAAGACTCTACATCATCCACTTCGCCTACAAAATTGATCAAATCAATTATGTCTAGACCTTCTGCTTTTCTTTTAACTTCCTCAAACAGCTCTCCATTTCCCAGAAAGTCCAAATAAACATCAATACCCCTTCTTTTAAGAGCACCTACAATATCAACCAAAAATGAATGATTCTTATATACTGCAAACCTGGCAACATATAACAACCTGAGCTTATTCAACGAACTTATTCTATCCGTATTGGCCTTATTAAATTTATTGAAATCAATGGCATGATACATCAAGGTAATTCTTTGAAGATCATCAGGAAGTACATTCCTATAATAATCTTCGGTATCCTTAGAAATAACCAAAAAATTATTTTTACATCTTCTATAACGTTCAATTATCCATTTCTTCTCATAACTAGATGTCCAAGTTGACTTTTTGAACAAAGATCTTATATCAAAATTCCTAAACTCAGGCATATTATTTTGACAA
>JBEIQI010000106.1:0-9537 GCA_040376605.1 Flavobacteriales bacterium
CAAAGATCATTTTTTTATCATCTCCTTCTTTCATTTGTTTTTCCATACCTTTTAAAAAGGAAAAATCTTTAGATGGATAACCAAGCCCCAAAGCTGGTTCTATAAATAAACGATTTAACAATGCATCCATTCTTTTTACTGCATTGATATGTTTTTTTGTTGATTCTTTTGGATGAATGGCCGACATAGAATAAGTGGTACCCACATTAGCGTTGGGACCGTCTGCCCGTATCATTCTACCCCCTTCTCCCTGACAAACCACAACATGATGCACCACCTTTGGATACTTCCCTAAACTCTTTTTACCCGGTGCATGGTTCCCCGTCATATAACCCAGTCCAGTAAAAGCAGCTGGTTCATTAAATACCATCCAATTCTTTACCCTATCTCCAAAGCTTCGGGTAGCTATTTGCACATATTCGTTGAACCAATTGATTACCTCCCTGTTGGCCCAACCGCCTTTATCTTCGAGCGCTTGAGGAATATCCCAATGGTATAAAGTTACCCAAGGCTCGATACCCATTTCCAAACAGGTATCGATCACTTTATTATAAAAATCAATTCCCTTCTGATTAATTTCTCCTATTCCATTTGGCAATATCCTACTCCAGGAAAGAGAAAAACGGAACACATCCATGTTCATTTCCTTCACCAGACTAATATCATTGCGATAACGATTATAAAAGTCGCAAGCCACATCACCATTCTCTTGGTTCTTAATCTTACCGGGTTTATGAGTAAAGGTGTCCCAAACAGAAGGACCCTTGCCATCAACATTCCAAGCCCCTTCAATTTGATAAGCTGCTGTGGCTACACCCCATTTAAAATTCGATCCAAAATCGGACCTCATCAGTTCTATCAGATCCTTCTCTAAGAACCCTTTAGCCAATAACTTAGGTAAAATAAGACTAGCTGCTCCGGCTATTGCAATGGTCTTGACTGCTTCTCTTCTTTTCATACTTAATACAACTCTATTGAACTATTAACATACTGTCGTGTATTATATCGTTATAAATATCAGCATTTATTCTTAAATATCTACCTTTGTATTAAATCTACCAGCCATGTCTGAACAAAAATCTTCTGGGAAAAATATAATAATAGGCGTTTTGGCTTTGTTATTATTGGCATCCATTGCCGGCAATGTGTTCCAGTTTTTCAATATCAAAGAAATCGTTCAAGAAAAAGAAGTAACCAAATTAGTGGTAGATTCTCTTACCATTCGTGAACAAAGATTAGAAATGGAATACAACAATTCCATAGCACAATTAGAACAGTTCAAAGGGGAAAATGAAGAAATGGACTCCTTGCTTCAAGAGGCATATGCCAAAATTGAAGATCAAAAGAAAAAAATATCACGGTTAATTAACGAAAACCAGGACTATCAAATTTTACAACAAAGGTTTGCTGAGCTTAAAGAAACTACAGAGTTTTATCTGCAGGAAATTGCCAGATTACAAGAAGAAAACCGGGTATTAAAAGGACAAGTAACCGAACTATCTGTTAAGGTAGATCAAACTGAAACCGAAAATAAAGACCTTAAAGGTAAAGTAGACGTAGCTTCTAAGTTAAAAGTAGGAGGAATGACGATTAAGGGATTGAGTGTTACCAACGGAGGTAAAGAAAAAGAAACCGATAAAGCCAAAAAGACGGAAAGGTTAAGTATAAGCTATACCATTGATGATAATCCATTAGCACAAACAGGACAACATACCATCTATTTTAGAATACTTAATCCGGATGGTTTTGTTTTAGCTGATGCTGGCCAAAGCGTAAAAAAATTCAAATCTGAAAAAGGGGATGATATTCCATATTCCAGAAGTGTAACCGTAAACTTTGATGGTTCTAAACTAAGCAAAGTAATTACCTGGGATCAGGACGCATTTAACGCGGGGACCTATAAAATTGAGGTTTATATTGACGGATATTTTGCAGGATCTGATAAGTTGAGCTTATATTAATGCCACTTCGTACCATCATTCTCCTCATTTTTACGGGCCTTGTTGCTTGCAAAAATAAACCTCCGGGCAATGTTATCTCAACCGAAAAAATGACTGGTATTATTACGGATATCCAATTAGCCAATGTGGCTTATAAAATGGATTTACTTCCTGAGTCGTACAAAAACAATCCAGAAAAATATTATTTAGAAATTCTCGAGGAGAATCAGACGGACTCTGCCACCTATAACCGAAGTTTACAATATTATGCGGAAAATCCGAAGCTTCTAAAAGTCATCTACATGGGAGTGGAGAAGAACATTCAACAAGCAAAGTAACAAGGTTTGCTTTACACCGAACTTCGAACTTTTGCGAACTAACAACTATATGCAGTAGCCTCATATTAGCATAGGTAAAAGTTTGCACTTCGTAGCTTTCATGAAAATTTTAAAAGTTAATAGTTTAGAATTGACCAATAAGGTTTAGTTAACCTTCAAAACTTTGATCTCCGTTCTGCGATTGGCTTGATGTTCTTCTTCGGTGCATTCAACCCCATCAGAACATTTGTTCACTAGCTTGCCTTCTCCATATCCTTTGGCTACTATGTTGGCTTTAGGAACACCCTTTTGAATAAGATAATCAACACAGGACTGTGCTCTTTTTTGGGATAGATTAAGATTATCTTTTGAAGATCCTCTTGAATCTGTATGAGCACTTAATTCCACTTTAATATTTAAGTTCTCCAATAAAAATGCAGCCAGTTTATCTAATTCCTGAGTGCTTTCAATGCGCAAGGTGGCTTTGTTATAATCGAAATAAATATCATTGATAACAAACACATCACCTTTCTTAATCATCTCCATCTCGAAGGTTAGATCTACCTTGGTTATGTCCTTATCTATTTTGGTATTGAAGCTTCCAGTTCCATCTTTATGACTATGGTAATGACTGCTTAACGAATAATCCCTTTTCCGATCGGAAACAAACTTAATATACCCTTTATCGTCGGTGGTATATTCAGCAAAAAAACCAGTAGTTTCGTTCTTTACCTTCACCTTAGCCCCTACCAAAATTTGTTTGGTTTCCTTATCAACTATTTTTACCAATACATCTACTTTTAAAGACTTCATAGACATATCAGCTTCAAAGTTCTCCGACTTTAATTTCCCAACAGTAGAAACGGTATAGCTACCCTCCGATTCGTAGTCTTCCTTAGAAACAATTATTTCGTATTGGGTGTTCTTTTTTAATTTATGTTCTAACCTCCCCAAACTATCTGTCATTATTTTTTCTTCTGTTCCCGTAGTTAAATTCTTAATGGTAACCTCGGTATTGGACAAAGCTGTTTTTTCGGTATTGTTTTCGGTTACAATTACATTTAAATTAAACACCGGCACGTACATATTGGTTTCGTAAATACGATCATATAGGTCGCCTCTGTTACTCGTAAAATAGGCCGTATTACCCTCCTTGTTCAAGGTAATTCCAAAGTCATCATAACTGGTATTTACAGGATATCCAATATTTTCTGGATCCTCGAATGAACCATTTAAATGACGAGCCATAAAAATGTCTAACCCTCCTAAACCTACATGCCCTTTCGAAGCAAAAAATAAATCACCATCGTGTGAAATGGATGGAAACATTTCATCATAGGGAGTATTTATTTTTTCTCCTAGATTTTCTGGCTTGGTCCATGCCCCGTTTTGCCAAGTAGATTTATAGATATCCGATTTTCCAAAACCTCCTGGCATGTCCGAAACAAAATATAAGGTATTGCCATCAGCTGAAAAACAAGGATGCCCAACATTATATTCAATACTATTAAAAGGAAATGGTTTAATATTCTTTGTTTGAACATTTTTTGGAAAAGTGTTCACATCCATCGTTGTATAGAACATACCTAGTCGAATAATGTCCTTTTTGCCATAGGTTCCAGGTATATTCATAGTAACCATTGCCAAGCCATTGGCCTCAGAAATTGCATAGGGCCCATCGTGGGGTACCAGTTCTTTATTTCCGGCTAACTTAACCAGTTTGGATGATTTGTATTCGCCCTTATTATTGGGAGACGATACGTAAGTGTTTACATAAAATGTTTGATCCCAACCGAAGCTTCGATTAACAAATGCCTGGTTATGTCGATAGGATGTAAATAGAATCTTATCCTTCACCAACATCGGAGAAAAGTCACCATATCCTTTGCTAAAGGGCATTTTCTTTATTTTGAAAGTAGAGCTATCTAATTTTAAATCCGTAAAATAACCGGCATCCGAAAGGTATTGCGATGCCCAAAAATCATTTGGGTTAGTGGAGATGATTGACTCCATAATCAATTTGCTCTGAGTATACTTTGCCAGTACCCTTAATACCTCGGCATAATTATGATTATCCTCTGCTGTGCAATTTCCAGATTTGTAGAGAGCTTCATACATTTTGTCTGCTTGAGCATAATTCTGTGAAAGCATATAAGAAATTGCTCCACGTCTCACTACTTCCCAATTTTGATTTTTACCCTTGATGGTTTGTGATCCCAAATCTTTATAGATTGGTGCAGCAGACTCATAAGCAAATGCATCAAAATATTCATCTGCAAGCTTCTTTCTTAACCCTTGTGCACTTAACCCTATGCTACATCCTAAAAATATGATGGTAAATATTGATCTCATTGACAGGAATAATTAGAAGTAACTTAAGTAACGGGGTGATAAATAATTTTTTTGTTTCTTGCGAAGATCCATTTGTAACATGACCTCATGGCTTCCATATTGATTAAATCTCAGGTCATTATAGGCAAAATCAAAAGCATAACCAATGGTAAACATATCTACAAACGTATAGGAAATATTAAAACCTGCAGACTCATTAAAGCGCCACATCGCACCTGCCCAAACTTTTTCGTATAAAAGAAAACTTGCATTTAAATCAAATGTTAAAGGAGCATTAGGGGTGATCTTAATTAGGGTACCCGGTTTAAATTTTACTACACTATTTAAATTAAATACATAACCACCCATTAAATAAAAATGTCGGGTAGATTTTGAGTTGCCGGAAACCGCCGGATTATTTAAATCATTTTCTAAAATTCTTGGAACAGAAAAACCGACATAGTGCTTTTGACCATAATAATACAAACCTCCACCAAAATTACCTACCACGGTCGAAAAATTAACCGCATTAGGATCGGTTGGATCATTGATAATCATATTACCAACATTCATTTGCCAAATATCAACCCCTCCATTAACTCCAAATACCAATCGATGATTATTTCTGTTTAATCTGATGGAATATGCAAAATCCGCATAGATGGAGGTACGGTTTCGAGAGCCGATGATGTCATTCACGACATTCATCCCCAACCCAATGTTTTGATTAGCAATGGGTGCATGTATTGATAGAAACTGCGTCATTGGAGCCCCACTTATTCCCACCCATTGAAAACGACCTATAGCTGTTACATTTAAACTCCCTCTGCTTCCAGCATAAGCTGGATTAAAATTGAGTACATTAAACATGTACAATGAGTTTTGTTCCTCCTGTTGAGCATATGAATGAAAGCACAGCAAAAAAGACAATGAAACAAAAGCGACAGTATTTTTAAACAATTTTTGTAATTGACTTTTCATCTTTTGTAGGAGTTTGGCAATATCCTTGCTACTTAGACTTACAATATTATTAAAATTTGTTGAAAACATCAAAAATGGGGCGGATTTGCTAAAACTTAAGATTATTTTATCTTTGACGCCTGTACAAATGCTATATATAATCACCTTGCACCTATTGAATTTTAGCCTATGAAAGTTAAACAATTCCTGCTCACCGCTTTTACCATCGCAGCCCTCCATTTCTCAAATGCTCAGCTTGCTGATGTAACCTGGGGTGATGCGACAAAACTTAACACAAAATCAGTTAATACAGGCATTTTTGCAGATGAAACTGACTATCTGTATTCAACCAGAACCGGTCCAGCAGAATATGGATTTAGTTCGATTTATGTCGATAAGGTAAGCAAAAAGGACCTGAATGTTGAAAGCTACTTTGAAATATACAATCCTAACATGTATTCGCCTGATCCAAAGCTTACTAGGGCGTTTCAATTTAATGAAGTTATTAAGACCCAGGATGGCTATATTGCCTTCTTTACAGAGCCTGATTATGTAAAATATACGTTTACCTCCTTTTGTCAGAAGTTTGACAAAGAAGGTAAAAAGGTAGGAACACTAACCGTCTTGCAAATTTTTCAAGGTCATGAGAAAACGGTTATTGGAAAGTTTATTGTTATTCGTTCCCCATTGAATGATGGCTTCTTTTTAATGTACTCCAGACCATTTATTCAATATGATAACGAATATTTAATTTTCGACTTCTACGATTATAATTTGGAGAAGAAATGGGAGAGAAAGCAAAAATTCCCGCTAAATGGTAAGGAGTTTGAACCAAGACAATACAAAACCAATATTACGGATAGTACTTTGTATTTGGTTGTTCGTGTGCTTGAAGAAACCGAAGAGGAACGCTTAAAAAAGAATAATGCCAAGGTTAATTATTCTTTCTCCCTATTGTCGTTCAAATTTGATCCTGCGGATACCAATAGCTTGTTCAACAGCACTCCTATAAACCTGCCAAAAAAATATATTTCTGACATTTCATTTGATGTGCATAATCATGAATTAGTATTTTCCGGATTCTTTGCTGATAAAAAAGACATGGAAGCCAGTGGTGCATTTTGCATTGTTTTAGAGGAATACAGCAAAAAAGTTCGCTCCTCTCATGCCATGGACTTTGATAAAAATTTCGCTGAAAAGTTCCTTGACAATGATAAGTTGGCCTCTCAAAGAGGGGGTGGAATTAGAGATTTCCAGGTAAAAGACTTACAAATAACCAATGATGGTTCAATTTATTTTCTGGCCGAAAATACTTTTGCAGCAGCAAAAGCCGGAAAGGTTCGTGGATTCACAGAAATTATCTTCTCGCCATTCTACAATAACATTGTTGTGGTGAAAATTGGTAATGATCATAAAGTAAATTGGATTACCCCTGTGGTAAAAAGACAAAGAGAACCATCGTTTACCACCAATGAAAATTCCGGATTTGCCTTATCTTATACCTATGCTATTTATAATGATAAAGTGGTCGTAATTTATAACGATTTACTTAAGAATCTAACCGCCCAATCTCCATTAGAAATGAACTATATTACCGCTCCTAAAGGAACTGTGCCTGTTATGGCAACCATTAATAGCAAGGGAGAAGTTGGAAGAGATGTTCTATTTGAAGGTGCGGATTCCAAAATTATTTTATGTCCAAAAACTTCGGTGGTAGAAAATAAAAGTCAAATCTATATTTATACCATTATAGGCAATAATCAACGTTGGGGATTGTTTAAGTTCTATTGATTGATTAGTAAAAAATATGAAAAGCCATCTCGTAAATGAGGTGGCTTTTTTGTTTATAGCGAATGCGCCATAAAAAAACAAAGTTACCGTTTGAAAATTCTATCGAAATCTTTTCTGCGATTCTTCTCTATATTCTTTAACCGACAGACCTGTATACTGCTTAAAGAATTTACTGAAATGAGCCGGATCCTCAAAGTTTAATTGATAGGCTATTTCCTTACTCATTAGATCTGTATTAAATAACAATCTTTTTGCCTCCAAAATAATTCGTTCACGAATGATATCACTGGCATGTTTTGCCGAATAATGTGTGCATTCGTTATTCAATACTTTTAAACTAGTATTTAATGCTTCGGCATATTGGCCTGGCATATGCCATTCTCGAAACTTTACTTCGAGCATTTTTTTGAATTTTGAAAACAATCTGCCCTCAGAAATATTATTTAAATCATCCTTTTGAATTCCTTTTTGCAAATAATATTTATAAAGTATAATATAAATATAAGATCTAATGGCCGGCGTACAATCTAAATTACAGCCATTGATTTCGTTATTAATATGATCTATTAAATTATATATTTTATAAAACTCAACCGGATTTAAAACTATGGTTTCAGCGGTATCTTTATGTGCTCCAAGATTATTTATGAGGTCAATAAGATCTTGAGATGGTAATACAAAATTCTCTGTAAAGGTTACCACCTTTCCCTTTGAATCCTGACTTCTATTAATCTTGTGGATTTGGCCCGGAAAAACAATATGAACACAGCCTGGCTGAATGGAATATGGAGTAAAGTCGATAATATGCTCACCGGTCCCCTGTTCGAATAAAAAAACCTCGTAATAATTATGTCTATGGGCCGTATTAGAGGGATAACCTCCAGCCTCTAGCCCTTGAATTTTAAAAGGCATGCCAAGCGTATCGGCATCATCAAAAAGATGGACTGGTATATTAGCTTCTGAACTCATAGGCTATTTTATACAACGAATATATGTATAAAATTGTATAATTCCTACTCATATAAAACACGCCTTCCGAACCAATTGCCTAATAATGAGCAGAATAGAATTATTGCTAGGGTGGCTTTAGAGAAGAAATTATACAATAAAAAGTCCGGTAAATTGTCTTTTCCTACCCCAATGTTTGGATGAATGATAAAAACAGCCAATATCCAAAGGTGATTTACGATGGCCAATAGCCGAAGACTTTTTAATGGGATTCCTGTAAATGACCAAAAATAACTAGCAATTGCTGAACAAAAAGTTACCATAACAATGGTAAACATTAAAACCAATGCGATGCCTTGATTTAACTCCTGAATTTTCCAAAACCACGGGAAGATAAATGCCCCAACAAAAACCATTACCAAATTGGAAACAATTACACCTGCCGCAATATATTTTTTTGAATGATTCATATTAATAGGGTACGAAAATAAAGCCCGCTTCTGTTTCAGAAGCTACAACAAATAGGCAGATATATTCTTTAACGGGTTTATATTGTGTAATGAAAAATCGAGCCTTATCCACTTGTATAATGCCTGTTTTAATCAAATCCTCGGTAGTGCTTGCAAAAATTGACCATGTGGTTTGAAGTTCCTCTTTGTCCAAGATCAACTCTCCAATTGGAAATATATCTTTTGACGCAATAAATACCGGATAATCCGAAACACCGTCATTAACTATGGATAGAGAAGCCTCCAAGATGGCTTCCTTAAATAAATCAAGGTCTTTTTGTAAACTATCTAAATACGCCGGTTTTTCGTGAATCATGGTAACAAATCCACCACAAAAATAGGGATTATTTTAACGCTGGTAAACTTTATTTTAATTCCGTTTTAAAGGCATTGGTGAAGGTTTGCCAATCTGTTGTCCTATAGGATTCGGTTCCAAAAAACTTTAATATAGGTTCTATTTGTTCTGGTGTTTGATAGCCTGAAATTGCCTGAATAATGTTCAACTCCTGATCCATATAACATATGGTAGGATAACCCGATGATTGATTATTCATGAGAACGCTTGTAAATTCATGATAACCCTTTTTTGTATTAGGGTCTACCATCAATTTATAGGTTTGGTTTTTGTAAATTAAGTCGGCATCCTTTTCGGCATTAAATTTAACTGCATAAAAATATATATCGATGATTTTTGCAATCTGCTTATGCTGAAAGGTATTCTTGTCCATCACTTTGCACCAA
>JBEIQI010000031.1:0-19549 GCA_040376605.1 Flavobacteriales bacterium
ACCCAGGTAGGCATGGAATTATGTCCGCCCATTACTTCATACGTATCCCAATAGGCTCCACCTGCATCAAATGCTGCCTTTTTTAATTCCTTAACCACCGTAGGAAGATCAGGATAAGAAACCATGCTTCCATTAATTCTTTTCGACATATCCGCTGGACCGATCACGATGATATCCATATCCGGTTTTTGCTGTTTCAAATACATGATTTGATCGTAAAAATTCTTCCCATAATTTTCAGCAGTTTTCGGACCGTTAATGGAAGGCATCATGTTACCGCCAAATTCCAGTATCAATAATTTTACATTGAGCAATTTATATGAGTTGGTAAGAATGGTAGAGTTGGTTCTTTTAAAGATAGTCCCTGAGCAACCCCTCATTGGAAGATTATCAACCGATACACCAGTTTTCCCATCGAGAGCAATTCCATAAATCTCCGGAGTTCCCCCACCGCTGAAACTAACCGAAATAGATTTTGGGAAACTTTCGAAGTTCCATTCCACTAATTGAACTTGTGGTCCTGCTTTTACCGTTTTGGTTCCATTTTTTATGCCATCACCTCTTAATGATATCGTTAAATCTGATTCCAAATTACCCACTAATACTTTTACGTTGTTGATCAATTGAGCTTTTGAATAGGCCTGGTGACTTGGTGTAAAGCTTATGGTACCACCGGCATTGTCTAACTCACAAAAATTTAGCATAGGTCCATAACGACCATGGTCGGCTTTTTGACTTTGATCGAAACCCCAACTGGCGTATCGAATAAAATTACCGGAGGTGGTTTGTCGGGTGGATATATTTGGAATAACCTGTAAAGCGGGTTGGAAACCGGGACCGCTGCCCCCAAATTTTATTTGTAATTGTTCACGTATATAACTAGTAATACGATCCATTTCAATTTGAGAATCCCCATAATGTAAAATTCTAAATGATCCATTTTCATCTTCTGCATTTTCTAATGCCTCAAAAAATGAATGTAATACCTTCTTATCGTTTTTAGGATAATGAATTTTAGCTGGATTATCCATCGATATTTTTTTGAAAGCTGTAAGGCTGTCTTGTGTTGTATTGAGCTCCTTTAATAAGTTAGAATCGATATGATGTTCCAAAATATTATCAATATTGGCATACTCGGTTGTATCAATACTAAAGAAGGATTTAAACGAGGGAAATTTAAGTTTTATGGTATCTCTTAATGTTGAATCCCTTTCATTGGCTTCGGTATATAAGGGAATTCCATTTTTAGGAAAAATAAGAGAAATGATAGTAAGGCTGGTGATGCATGCAACTATAAATCCAACAATGCGGAGCGGTCTTACATTTTCCATACCGCAAAGTTACTTGCTTTTGATCTTCAAAACCTGGCCGATAATAATTTTATCACCAGAGATATTGTTATTATTTTTTACATCATCCACGGTTACACCATGTTTGTTGGCAATCTTCCATAAGGTATCACCTTTTTGAACCTTATAAGTTACCCATGATTTGGTGGTAGTGGTCGTTTTATTGGGAGTAATATTCGTTTTTACTTCAGGTTCTTTAGTTACCGTAGTTATATTTTCGGTATCATTTTTAACCAGGGTATTTGAGTTTACTTGATCGTTATTCGTTTTGGTATCAACCACGGTTACGTTGGTGTTTTCATCAGAAGTAGTAACCACTTCGGTGGTTTTGGCTGCCACCCAAACCTTCTTATGAATGCAAATTTTCTGCCCTACATAAATTTTATCGTTTTTAAGGCCATTCCAACTTTTTATGGACGAAACAGAAACATTGTACTTACCGGCAATTTTACCCAAGTTATCCCCACTTTTTACCTTGTAATAGGATTTTTGAGTTTGATAACTACCCGTGCTCGATTTGGTTACGTTGGGGGTATTGGTTGATTTGGTAACTACCGTTTGGGTTGTATTGCCTGAAATATTTGTATTTACCTCTGTCCCATTATTGGTAACGGTGGGTTCAACGTTACTCTGATTTTGAACTACGGCCAAATTAGTAACGTCAATGGGTTTATAGCTACAGTATTTGTCATTACAAAAATTAGGGATCCTAATTACATAACCTTGGTTTCCAGGGATATAATGTGACCGAATGGTAGGATTGGCTTGTTTTAATGTGTTTTCGGGAACTCCTAGATAGGCCGATAAATCTGCAAAACTCATGGTTTGTTCAACTGGAAATGAACTACAATTAGCCCATTCGAAATCGGGTTGTTTTTTCTCTAATCCATGGGCATCATAATAATTCAACAAATAGGCGGATGCAATGAAGTCGATAAATAAACCCTTTTGTTTATTGGACATTTGGGTATAAATTTTCCATGGATCAGAGCTATTACCGCTTCTACAAATAGCTGAGTTCACATCACTTGGACTGGTAATAAAGGCCAATAGCGTTAAGGTCCAATTTCCATAGTTCTTTTGAAGATCCTGGATATAATGAATGGAGGTACAGGTGCTTTTAATTTGATCCCTTCTCTCATCTTCAATTTCATTGATGTCAAGACCGTATTTTTTAGCAATGATGTATTGTAATCCCCAAATACCGGCACCCCCATTGTAAGTAATATGGGTTGGATTGAGGCCTGACATAGCCACTGGAATATATTTAAATTCCGATGGGAGATCGTTTTGCCATAATTCTTTCTCAATAAAGGGTAAACTTTCAATAGATCGGGTTAAAATCACCTCAGATTCTGATTTTTCAGTATACATTTTCCTAAAAATGGCATCCTGAAGTTCTTCGGTAAGCTGATAAGGGATGTTTTTTTCGATGATCTTTAACCTGTAGGAGAACATGGTATCCGGTTGAAAAGCCTTCACTGTCTGAATGTTAGAGGCTAACACCAGAAGGAGGCTTAATGCAGCAATCCATATTTTCAACCCTTTTTTATTCATTCTTAAATAAGCAATCTATGATGATTACTGGCTAAAATTACACTTGAAGGGGTGGTTAAGTGCCTTTCAAAGATAAAAGATATTAACTATGCTTTCTTGATAACAGAGAGATTAACAGCTATTTAACGTTTAATTGAAGGTATTTAATGATGCCTTCTTTAATGATTTTGGCCCATCTTTGGTACCCAGAAATATTCATGTGAAGCCTGTCTTTCTTGAAGATAGTTTCATCTACATTTCCCTTTGCATCATACATAGCGGGTGTAATATCCAAATAATAAAGCTCATTGACATTTTCATTCACATATTGCTGAACCATTTGATTGGCCATTTTAAACTTATCATCATAAAATGCTCGACTAGGGGAAGGTTTAATAGAAATAAAGAAGACTTTGGCTTCAGGGAGAAAGATTTTACGCTTTTCATTCAAGGCCTTAAATTCGTTCAAAACATCTTCTACCCTTGAGAAGTTTACTGCCAAATCATTCTCCCCACAATACACAACAATGGCCTTGGGTTTATATTTATAAATGACCCTTTCGGCATAATAGGATAATTCAATTAAAGTAGCCCCACCAAATCCACGGTTAATAACTGGAATCGGACTCATATCCTGAGCCAGGGTTTTCCAAATCCGAATACTGGAGCTCCCAACAAATAGAACCGGATCCTTGGGATGTTCTATGGTATCATCTTGGGCTTCGAAGGCAAATATCTCTTTTTCGTATCGATGAATCCATTTTGTAATACTATCTCTTAAACTACTTACTTGTGGCATGCTGTCTGGTGTCCAGCAGCATGGCCTTTGAGCCGGTAAAACTTGTAATCCGGCAAAGAGAAGGATAGTAAAAAAGGTAATTTTAATTGAACTCATTGAATTATTATGATGTTTGTTAGTTAGGTTTCATTATGATATACGTGCCCAAGCGTTTCTTGTTTGCATTTCGATGGATAATATTTTGCGAATAACCAGGTTATTCGGCTGAATTAACTCCGGATCATCTTCTAAAATCCGTTGGGCCACATCCCTGGCAATAGCAAGAATTTGCTGATCATGGGCAAGGTCGGCTATTTTAAATTTTAAATCTCCACTTTGGCGTGTACCTTCAATATCACCTGGCCCTCTTAAATCAAGATCCACTTCACTAATTTCAAAACCATTATTGGTGCGTACCATAGTTTGCATTCTTATTTGTGCATCGTTCGATAATTTTGAATGGGTAACGAGCAAACAATAAGATTGATCAGCACCTCGTCCAACCCTACCTCTCAGCTGATGGAGTTGAGATAAGCCAAATCTTTCCGCATTTTCAATAAGCATGATAGAAGCATTGGGAACATCCACACCCACTTCGATAACCGTTGTGGAAACCATAATATTGGTAAGTCCAGCCGCAAATCTTTTCATTTCATTTTCTTTGGCTTCGGCAGTCATTCTACCATGTAACATGCTAATACTAAACTGAGGCAAGGCTGCTTGTATTTGTTCAAATCCATCCATTAAATTTTTCATATCAATTTTTTCGGATTCTTCAATGAGTGGATAAACTACGTAACATTGTCGGCCCTTATTGATTTCAGCGGCCATCAGATCCATTACTTTCTGACGGCTAAAATCATAAAAATGTTGCGTTTTAATGGGTTTGCGTCCCGGTGGTAGTTCATCTATGATACTCACATCTAAATCACCATAAAGAGTCATTGCCAAGGTTCGTGGAATAGGGGTGGCTGTCATAACCAAAACATGAGGTGGATTGTTTTTATTTTTCCCCCATAATTTAGCTCTTTGTGCTACTCCGAATCGATGTTGCTCATCAATAACGGCTATTCCCAAATTTTTAAAAATAACAGGATCCTCAATAATGGCATGCGTTCCGATGAGAATATGCAAATTGCCCTGCTCCAAATTGGCAAAGAGTTCTTTTCTTTCCGACTTCTTGGTACTTCCTGTTAACAATCCAACATTTAAATTCGTTTCTCTTAGTAAATGGGAGATGGTTTTAAAATGCTGATTGGCTAAAATTTCGGTTGGGGCCAATAGGGTTGCTTGATAACCATTATCAATGCCCATCAGCATGGTCATTAATGCTACAATCGTTTTACCACTCCCTACATCGCCTTGAAGTAATCGATTCATTTGGAAACCACCCAAGGTATCCTTTCGGATTTCTTTCAAAACCCGTTTTTGCGCATTGGTTAATTCGAACGGTAGATATTGATGATAGAATTGATCGAAATAGGTATCAATTTTTTCAAAAATAATTCCCCGTAATTGTTGTTTACGGATATTTTTAACTTGCAATAATCTTAGTTGAGAATAAAAAAGTTCTTCAAATTTCAATCTGAACAAGGCTTTCTGCATGGATTCGTTATCCGGAGGCATATGAACTTTTCGTAAGGCTTGTTCTCTCGATATTAATTGTAATTCGCTGAGTATGGAGCTTGATAAACTTTCTTGAAAACTATTTGGAGGGATTTGACCTAAAAGGGTAATGGCTAACTTACTAATTCCTTTGCTGTCTAATCCCAAATTTTTGGCTTTTTCTGTAGTGCTATAAACGGCCTGTAGTTTACCTTGCGGAGAAGCCAAATGGTCGATTAATAATTCTAACTCCGGATGAGCCATATTGAGTTTCCCATTAAAGGAGGAGGGTCTTCCAAATATAACATACTCTGCACCTACTTTTAGGGACGATTTTATCCACCGAATACCGGTAAACCAAATCAATTCCATTACCCCTTGTCCATCGGAGAAAGTTGCAGATAATCGCTGATTTCTTCCTTTTCCCTGAATGGTTTCAATCGTTACAATTTTCCCTTTCAATTGCACATATTGCATATCAGGATTAATTTCATTGATCCTATAAAATTTAGTTCGATCAACATAACGGAAAGGAAAATAAAACAGGAGATCAACAAATTTAAAAATACCCAATTCTTTTTGAAGTACCTCGGCCCTTCTAGGTCCAACGCCTTTCAAAAATTCGATGGGTGTATCTAACAATGCGTAGCTCAAGAGAATGAATATAGTCGATAAAATTAAAAATGTAAAATCTATTATTAAGATGATTCTTAGATTTTTTTCAGAATGATACTAACGGCATTCCCACCAAATCCCATAGAATTGATCATCACGCAGCTGGGGTGTTCAATATTTTTGTTTGGATAGAGTGATGGATAAGGGAATTGAAGATCTAATTTCTCCATTAATAAATAATATCCCAATTCAACCCCTAATAAACCAGAGGCACCCAACGTATGGCCCGTTAAATATTTATGGTTAAATACTTTTATTTGATCCAAATCAAAAATAGAATCCAAGGCATTGTATTCTGCTTTATCACCTTGATAGGTGCCCGGACTATGAGGTATCACCAGTTGAATTTCCTTAGGAGTTATTCCGGCATTTTCCATGGCTTTTAACATGCTCATTCTAAAAGCTTCACCATAAGGAGAGATGGATGTTTGGTTAGGTATAGATTCTGATGCAGTTCCCATACCTGCTAGCACAACTTCACCTTCAGCCGGTTCGTTTTTATTTACCAATGCAATAGCAACGGCTCCTTCACCTAGCACAAACGTATTGGTGTGATCTAAATTAGTTGCACAAGGTTTGCATGGATAACTATCTTCATCCTTTGAATAGATACCCAGAACTTTCATTTGTGCAACCGTAAATTCGGTGAGTGGAGCCTCCGTTCCAACAGCTAAAAAATGGTTAGTTAATCCCGACTTCAACCATGCATAACCATTTGCCATTGCTTGTAATCCGGAACTACAAGTAATTGAATGATCGATTAGGAATCCATTTAATTTTTGATGTTGGGCAATATGTGTTGAAATATTTCCAAGGGTGGTCAATGGAGAAGATTTAACCGGAACTGTTTTTTTCTCTAAGAAAGTTTGGTAAGCGTTTTCCCAAATGGTGGTTGCACCTCTCGATGAACCTGCATTGATGACCCATTCAAGTTCATTTGGATGGGTCATCAATGCATGAAAACAAAGTTCGGCTGCTAAAATGGCTAATTGAGCAGTTCTATCGCTTCGCTTATACTTTGGATATTTTTCTAATAATTCATGCAAGGTACTTTCACTTTTCTTATGGATCGGGATAATTGGAATTTTTTCCTGGTTTACTTCTTTCCAAATTGGGTTACAAATTCCTTTTTGAAGTGATTCTAAAATATCCTGGCGTTTATTACCTAAGGCAGATACAGAGCCAATAGAAGCCACTACTATTTGCCCATTCATCATAGATTATTCTGCTTAGAAATATATTCAACACTTTTTAAAATGGTCTGGTACACTTTGGTAAGGCTTTCCTCTTGAATACAATATGGGGGGATCAAATATACTACATTGCCTAAAGGCCTTAGCAGCACTCCATGTTCCAAATAAAATTTCGAAAGGGTTTCTTTTAATGGATCGGTATAAAAATAATTTTGATAATTAGATTCTATATCAAAGGCCAAAATGGTTCCTGTAACCCTTACATTTTTAACCAGGTCAAACATATCTAGTTCATCGGCAAAATCAAGATGACGTTGGTTAATATGTTGAATTTTAGCAAAGGTGTTTTCAATTTCAAACAATTCTAAACTAGCCAATGCTGCTGAACAACTGATGGGGTTTCCGGTATACGAATGCCCATGATAAAAGGTTTTAACCGGCTCTGGCGATTTAAAAGCCTGGGCTATTTCGGCCGAATATGCGGTAACTCCTAAAGGTAAATATCCCCCTGTAAGGCCTTTTGAAAGACAAATAAAATCTGGTTTTACATGTAAATGATCTATGGCAAACATTTTACCTGTGCGACCAAAACCGGTCATCACTTCATCAGCAATGGTAAGCACATTATAATCTTTACATAAGCGTAATAAAAAATCAAGGTGTTCGGCCAAATACATACGCATTCCTCCGGCACCTTGAACCAACGGTTCAAAAATAAATCCTGCAATATTTTGTTCCCCCAATAGTTGTTCTAACACCTCCATATTCCTATCAATATTATCTTCGGTAGGAATTTCGAGGTACTCCACTTGAAATAAATGATCATGAAAAGGCTGAGTGAAAACATCTCTTTGACTTACGGCCATTGCGCCAAAAGTATCACCGTGATATGAATTGGTAAAGGCAATAAATTTTTTCTTATGAATGCCTTGATTTTTCCAATATTGGATAGACATTTTTAATGCTACTTCAATAGCTGTACTTCCATTATCTGAAAAGAAAATTTCATTATAATAAGGTTGTAAATATTTTAATAATTTCTCTGATAAATTTACGGCTGGCTCATGTGTAAAACCAGAAAACATTACATGCTCAAGTTCTCCTAGTTGCTTACTAATTTTCTCATTGATATATGGATGACAATGTCCGTGAAGATTTACCCACCAACTACTAATGGCATCAATATATTCCTTACCATGTTCATCGAATAAAAACTCACCCTTCGCTTGAACGATTGCGATATTCTCTTTTACTTCTGAATAAGTAGTAAAGGGGTGAAGAATATTTTTTTTATCTTTTTCGGAAATGGACAATGTTATATACTTAAGCCCACAAATTTAGCAGCTTCTATGGAAATACGTTCTTTGTTTATAACTTCCAGTTCAGGAATGATTCCGAGGGTAGGGATTGATGAGTAGTTTTCGATGAAATCAATATTTTCTAATCTGTTTCCACCGTTGTAAATGATACCCTTAATGTTTAAATTCCTCTGTTTTAAGGCATCAATGCTAAGCAAGGTATGATTGATGGCGCCTAAATAATTCCGTACAACTAAAATAATGGGTGCCTTTAATTGGTTCATCAGATCAATTACCAATTCTTTTCGGTTCAAGGGAACCATGATTCCGCCTGCGCCTTCGATGATTAATTTGTTTTTAGTAAACGGAATCTGAATGTTTTTCAGTTGGATGGTCACTCCTTCTTTTTCTGCTGAAAAATGGGGTGAGGCTGGTATGGATAAAGAATAGGAGGGAGGGTGAATCTCGGTAACCGAATTATTGATGAGATTTTTTACCACAGTAGAATCAGAACTTTCGATATTGCCAGCCTGGATAGGTTTCCAATAATCGGCTTGTAAGGCTTCTGTTAATATAGCCGAAACGATGGTTTTACCTACATCCGTGCCTATGCCAGCGATAAATAGATTATTTCCCATATTCTACTAACAATTGAATAAGCTGATCCATTTCTTCTTTTGTATTGTAACTATGAATGATGATTCTTAAACGTTCTTTTCCTTCTGGCACTGTGGGACTTAATACCGGTAAAACACCCAATCCATTTTTTTGTAGATAGGAAGAAACTTGTTTTACTTGTTGATTGCCACTAATGATAACGGCGCATATAGGTCCATTTCCTACGATTAGTTCAAACGGTGTTTTACTCATTTGTTGTCGAAAATAACCAAGGTTATCTTGAAGGATTTTTCTTTCTTCATCCATTTCTTTCATCAACTCATGCGCTGTCATGATGGCAATGCAATCGTTGGGTGGTAAAGCGGTAGAATATATAAAAGGTCGACAGAAGTTAACTAAATATTTTTTCACATCATCGGAACAAATGGCTGCAGCCCCATGCATTCCGGCTCCTTTTCCGAAAGTAACAATCCTGATAAAAACCTCATCACTAAGCCCCAATTCGTTAACCAATCCACTTCCTTTGCTTCCAAAAATTCCCACGGCATGGGCTTCATCTACAATCAAATATGCCCCAGTTGATTTGGCGATCTCAGCCATGTCTTTGAGGGGAGCAACATCACCATCCATGCTAAAGATAGATTCGGTAACTATAAATATTTGACCCGTAGCCTGAACAATTTTTTTCTTTAGGTCATCTAGATTATTATGAGCAAATGAAAAACTTCGGGAAATAGAAAGTCTTATTCCATCTCTGATAGATGCATGTGATAATTCATCGTAGATGATGGTGTCATTACGATCTGCTATGCATGCCATGATTCCTATATTGGCATCATAACCGGCGTTAAATAATACGGCATTTTGGGATTGGTAAAATTCGCTTAAATAAAACTCACATCTCCTTGCCCAAATATGATTACCACTTAATAATCTGGAGCCTGTCGAGCCGTTCAAATGGTCCTTCTGGCCCATTAATGTTATATTCACAATATTGGGAATGGTTTCATTGCGTGCTATTCCCAGATAATCATTTGAATAAAAATCTACCAATCTATGAAAAGACCTTAACTCTCGAAAGGAGTTGTTTTCAATTCGCTGATCTAACTTATGTTGCCAATGTTTGGGGATGGTTTGCAAGGAGGTTGTTTTAAGCTTCCTGCTCCACACAAGCTTCCTTAAATGCTGGCTTATGTTTAAGACCTAATAATTCAAACATCATTTTATCCTGATTAAATTCAGGATTAGGAGTAGTTAATAATTTATCACCTGCAAAAATAGAATTGGCACCACCTAAAAAACACAATGCTTGCTCAGCAATACTCATCTCAGTTCTTCCTGCGGATAAACGAACCATGCTCTTAGGCATCACAATTCTAGCCGTTGCAATCGTTCTAAGCATTTCCCAAAATGGGAGTTTTTCCTGATTTTCCAAAGGGGTCCCTTTTACTGAAACTAAGGCATTAATAGGCACAGATTCGGGATGTTTAGGCAAGTTGGCCAAAGTTTGTATAAGGCCAATACGATCTTCTTCTTTTTCACCCATTCCAACAATACCTCCGCAACATACAGAGATTCCAGCTTCTCTAACATTTTCTAAGGTATCCAAACGATCCTGATAAGTTCGGGTAGTAATAATAGTTTCGTAAAATTCGGGAGAAGTATCCAGGTTATGGTTATAGGCATAAAGGCCTGCATCTTTTAATTTTTTTGCCTGATCAGCATCTAACATTCCGAGGGTGCAGCAAACTTCCAAATTCATATCGGTTACTTTTTTAACTACCTCTAAAACGCGATCAAACTGCTGATTGTTTTTTACCTCTCTCCAAGCAGCACCCATACAAAAACGAGAACTCCCATTCAGTTTAGCATTTACAGCGGACTCAAGGATTTCATCCACATTTAATAATGGAGTACCTTTTACATCGGTATGATGTCTTGCCGCTTGCGGACAATAACCACAATCTTCAGGACAACCACCTGTTTTGATAGAAAGCAAAGTACTCATTTGCACTTCATTTCCATCAAAATTTTCACGATGAATTTTAGAGGCTTCAAATATCAATTCAAGCAGTGGGAGATTATATATGGCTGATATTTCTTCGCGGGACCAATTATTTCTTACAATGTTCTTCATGGTTGAATAAGCTTTGGGTTACAAATGTATTATTTTAGTTGAAGGGTTCAAAGAACCATTGATTTCTTTCTAAAAAAACTTGCAATAGATACTGGGATACCTAAAATGTTTAATAGAGAGCATCTTAGTAATTGGGATGCAATAAATTGACTATTTGAAATATTTCTCAGTTAGAGTGATAAGTTAGAAACCATTCGTTTGTAGTTGGATTAGATGCCCTGATTAATCGGATTTTAACAATTCTCCACTACCTTTTATAATATTAATTGGTTATTATTGTAGATACAAAAATTTGTACCTATGAAAAGAAGATTACTACTAGCATTAAGTTTTGTATTAAGTTTTTCGGTTTTTGCTCAAATGAATAGTCCTGTTTTTCAGGATGGAAAAATTTGGTTTAAATTAAAAAATGATGCAAGAATTAATAATCAATTGGAGGAAAATCCATATAAAATACCTTATCAATCCATTCCTGGTTTCGATCAATTTGTAGCAACTTATGCGGTTACTAACTTATCCAAGCCTTTTCATGCAGCAAAAACATCCCTTGAATTACAAAGGACATATTTGGTAGAATTTCAGAATTACCATTTAGTAGGCGATTTTGTTAAGGAATTGGAAGCATTGAAAATCGTAGAATACGCCGAAAAGGTTCCATTAGATCAAAAGTGTTTAATTCCTAATGACCCCAGTTATGGCTCTCAGTGGGGTTTAACAACTATTGGTGCTCCAACGGCATGGAATTATTTTTCTACCGGTAGTAATATTGTTATTGCGATTGTAGATGATGCCGTTGAAAGAACTCATTCCGATCTTTCACCTAATTTATGGGTTAATACAGCGGATCCTGTTGGCGGGGGAGATAACGACGGGAATGGTTATGTGGATGATGTAAATGGCTGGGATGTTGGTAGCAATGACAATAACCCCAACCCACCCTCAACTTCTTATGATCATGGAACTCATGTTGCCGGAATTTCTTCTGCCAGATCCAATAATTCCACCGGTGTAGCTTCTATTGGTTTTAGTTGTAAATTAATGTGTATTAAAGCAACCACAACTCCAACAGCCATTACCAATGGATATGATGGAATTGTTTATGCAGCTGCCAATGGTGCGGATGTAATCAATATGTCGTGGGGAGGACCAACGTATACAACTACTGGGCAAAATGTTTGTAATTATGCCTGGGATCAAGGTTGTATTTTGGTTGCTGCTGCAGGTAATGACAATGTAAGTTCACAATTTTATCCAGCAGCCTTTAACAATGTAATTAGTGTTGCCGCAACAACCAGTAGTGATACCAAAGCAAGCTTTTCAAATTATGGAAGTTGGATCGATATTTCTGCCCCTGGTAATAATATCTATAGCACCACAGTAAGTAATACTTACGGTAATAAATCAGGAACATCTATGGCATCCCCAATGGTAGCTGGTTTGGTTGGTTTGATGTGGTCTTTAAACCCAGGTATGACCAAAACCGATTTGATTAATTGTTTGTATACCAATGCCACCAATATTAATTCCATGAACCCATCTTACATAGGTCAATTAGGTGCTGGTAGAATTAATGCTGCTAATTCAATGCAATGTGTTTCTCTTACCTTAAACAACCCTCCGGTTGCGGATTTCGTTGCCAATTATACAACGGTAACAGCAGGTGGTCAAGTAACCTTTACAGATCTTTCTACTTATACTCCAACTACATGGAATTGGAGTTTTCCTGGTGGAACTCCTGCAGCTTTTGTGGGTCAAAATCCCCCATCCATTACTTACAATACTCCTGGGCTTTATAATGTAACCTTAACGGTTTCTAATGCAAATGGTACCGATACCCAAACCAATACCAATTATATAACTGTAAATACGGCGGGAGGTTGTAACACTGTTAATTTACCTGCCCCAGGCGGGTGGACTCCATCGAATTATTATACAGGTGCCACCGTAGGTCAGGATGGTTGGATTAATGGTATGAATGTATATTTAGATAAACAAAAAGCCATGTATTTTGATGTTTCTGCTTTACCATATACACAAATGGTACAGTGTTATGTCGCATTTGGGTTAGCCTATTCAGCTAATCCAAACAAAGTGGTACCTGTTCGTGTATATGATGGAACGGGTGGGGTAGTAGGTGCTCAAATTGCTACTACTAACCTTACCATGGGGGAGATCATGGCTGATGTGAATGGAAATTTTTATTCAGTAGCAGATTTTGCATCTCCTGTAACCTTGCCTGCATCAAAAAGATTTTTTGTAGCGGTGGATTTAACTAACTTGCAATGGACTGGAGGTGTGAAGGACACTTTGTCTATTGTAAGTAATTCAAATGGCCAGACAACCCCATCTGCCATTTGGGAGCAACAAAGTGACAATCTTTGGTATCAATATACAACGGCTGGATCTTGGAATTTATCAGCCTCCTTATATATTCACCCATTCTTAACTAATGAGCCTGTAAATGCTCAGTTTACCCAAACCGCCACAACCATTTGTCAAGGAGAGGGAATTACTTTTGATGCCGCAGGATCAACGTATCAGGATACCTTGTTATGGGTATTCCCAGGAGGAACTCCGTATTTAGTTGCAGAAGATCCTAATCCAACGGTTATTTTTAATACAGCTGGAACCCAAACGGTTACCATGTATGTAATTGGTGGTGGTTGCTCTGAGCTCGATTCAGCAGTGGTAAATATTACCGTAAATCCAACACCAGTGGTAAGCGTAAATGCAGTAACCAATCCAATTTGTAATGGGAGTTCAACTTCTGTAACTGCTGCTGGCGCTGGATCCTTTACCTGGAGTCCAGGAACTGGATTAAGTGCAACATCGGGAGGTACTGTTACAGCTAATCCAACGGTAACTACCACCTATAATATTTCTGGAGTTACGGGTGGTTGTACCGGTAATACCTCCATTGAAATAGAAGTGTTGAACATCCCAACTGCTGCATTAACTGCAGCTGATGATACCATTGATTGTAACACCTCAGTTATTTATGATGGTTCAGCAAGTAGTGATGCGATTGATTTTGGATGGACTTTTGCAGGTGGATCGCCGGCAACCTCCAATGCCAGTGGAGAGGATGTTACCTATTCAACGGCCGGTGATTTTAATGTACAAATGATTGTTTCAAATGATTGTGGAAGTGATACCTCTACCTATATTTTACATGTACTCAATAATTGCAATACAGGTATCGAAGAAATGGATCAAGACCTTTCCGGGTATTACTCCAATTCACTCCAAGGATTTGTCATTGAATCAATCAATGGGTTTTCGGGAGATATGAATGTAAGATTGTATAATGAACTAGGTCAATACCTTTATGGACAAAAAGCTTATGCTAATATGCATCAATTAATCATTCCGGTGAATGAACTAAGAGCTGGACTCTATATAATTAATCTAAGTAATAACAATATGAATAAGTCTTTTAAGTTTATTCTTAAGTAAGCCATTCAATAATCATAAGAAAAAGGGGTGCTTAGCACCCCTTTTTTATTACCTTTGTGATAGCGAGATAGGTATGAAAAAATTACTGATCATCATTAGTTTGTTGTTAACACAACTTGGTTTTTCCCAAACATTTTCGTTTATGTTCGAAGGAAATAACCGAACCTATATTGTCCATTTACCTCCAGGTTATAATGCTGCCAATCCGCATCCAATGGTTTTAAACTTCCATGGATATACCAGCACAGGGGCACAACAAGAAGCGTATTCATTAATGAATATCGTTGCAGATACGGCCAATTTTATTGCGGTTTATCCTGATGGAATTGCTAATTCTTGGAATGTTGGTTTTGGTCTTACACCATATTTTACAGGAGTTGATGATGTGGGTTTTGTAAATGCATTGATTGATACCATGATGGCTCATTATAATATTGATGTAAATGCGGTTTATGCAACAGGAATGAGCAATGGAGGTTATTTATCCAATCGTTTGGCTTGTGAACTTCCCAATAGAATTGCGGCTATTGCCACCGTAACCGGTCCTATGACGGATAGTACCAGAGCTTATTGTAATCCATCCAGAAAAGTACCCGTGATGCATATTCATGGAACTACCGATCCTATCGTAAATTATAATGGGATGATACAATCCTTGAGTGTTCCGGAATTAATTAATTTCTGGGGCCAACATGATGAATGTCCCGTATCATCTTCGGATATACCTTATCCTGATGTTAATACAACAGATGGATCAACGGCCATCAGAAAAAACTATCTACCCTGCACAGATGGATCGGAAGTAGTACTCATTGAAATTGCGAATGGAGGACATACTTGGCCTGGAGGAGCCATTGACATTATAGCTTATGGGAACACCAATCGTGATTTTTTTGCCAGTGGTGAAATCTGGAATTTTTTTAGAAAATTCAGACTCAATCAATTTATTGGATTAGAAGAACAACCGAATCAATGGATCAATGTGCACCCTAATCCAGCCCACCATGATTTATTTATCAGTCCGGGGATAGAATATTCCATATTTAATATGAAAGGAAAAGTTTGGATGGAGGGTATTTCAACTATTGAGCCATTAGATATCAGTAAACTGAGTATAGGAAT
The DNA here is from genome assembly GCA_040376605.1 of Flavobacteriales bacterium. Classification (GTDB taxonomy): domain Bacteria; phylum Bacteroidota; class Bacteroidia; order CAIKAF01; family CAIKAF01; genus JANWKQ01. The sequence continues at coordinate 15,768 of JBEIQI010000031.1, forward strand.
GTATTATGTTCAAATGAAATCGGATAAACAAGTTATTGTAAGGAAAATATTCAAAATTTAAGTATGGACAGAACGGAAATTTTAAAAAAACTGGAACCTATTATCAAAACATACATTACTCAAGAAGATGTGGTTGCCACTATTACGGATGAATCACATTTATTAAGAGACTTAAAAATTAATTCAGCTCATTTAATAGATATTGTTTTGGATGTTGAAGCCGGATTTGAAATATCCATCACTGATGAAGAAGTGGAGAAAATGGATACCGTTGGAAACGCAATAGCTTTGATTGAGTCAAAATTAACCTCTGCATGATTGGTGTAGATATCATTGATTTATCTCAATCCTTTTCTCGAGCAAAATATAGTTTAGGGGATTATCAAAATAAAATTCTTCAAAAAAGTGAATTAGCTTTTTGTCAAAGCATCATTGATTTAGAATGTATATGGGCTATTAAAGAAAGTGCCTATAAATGTCATTATAAAAATACGGGAGTTTCCTTTTACAATCCCAAAAGAATATTAATAACCCAATTGGATCTTCTTCAATGGAAGTTTTTTGTTCAAATTGATGATTTATCTTATGCTGGTTCATTTCAAATAGGAGAATCCTATGTATTTGCCATTTGTCATCCACTAAGCAATCAATCAACATCGGATCTTGCCAGAGATGAGAGTATTTTTATGGGTGCTGAATCCTCATATGAGTTTATTAAATTTTTTAATCAGGAGGCCGATCAAGCCCGTTTTCTTTTTCATGAAGATGGATTTCCGCAATCCATTAGCCTTGGTTCCAAGCTATTTAGCTATTCCAGGTCCCAGCACGGGGCATTTTTTATTTCGGTTATCTGTCCGGTTCAATATAATTAAATCACCTAAATCTCGTTAGCGATACGGCTATTCCTTTTTTTTATAGCTTTGTAACTCGTAAACACTCAATATAATGGAACAAAAGAACCAAGGATTTCAGTTTAGTTCAGAAGGAATCATTTCCTTTATTTTAAAATGGTGGAAACATATCCTAATTGTAAGTTTTATTGGGCTCGTTTCATCTTTATTGATTTCGTTTACCATTAAAAACAAATATAAGTCGGTGGTAATTTTCTATCCAACCACCACCAATTCTATTTCCAAGGCACTTTTAGAAACTTCACCAGGTGGTAAACAAGACTTCTTGGCATTTGGTGAGGAAGAGCAAGCAGAACAATCTTTACAAATTTTGCAATCCGATGAGATTCGAGATTGGGTGATTATCAATTATGATTTATATAACCACTATAAAATCAATCCGAAAGGGAAAGATTCGAAAACTAAAATTTTTAAAGAATACAATGGGAATGTTAGTTTTAGAAGAAATGAATTTAATGCAGTTGAAATTACCGTTTTAGATACCGATCCTTTGAAAGCAGCCGGTATGGCCAATGATATTGCAGCCAGGCACGATACGATTAAGAATAAAATTCAAAAAGAACGGGCCCGTGAAGGATTTAAAATTGTTGAAATGGAGTATAATCGTTTAAACGCTGAGATTAAAGTGATGACCGATTCACTCGATAAAATTAGGGCCTTAGGTGTTAATGATTATATCTCCATGGCCGAAGTTTTAAATCGTGCATATGCCGAAGCATTGGCCAAGGGAAATCAATCAGGAGCCAATGCAGTAAAACAACAAATAGATATTTTATCCAAGTACGGTGGAACCTATATGGAGCTTACCGAAAACCTGGAACTGTTTTTAAAACAAAGAGCCGAAGTAAAAGTAAAATATGACCAGGCCAAAATTGATGCGGAATCGAATATCCCTCATAAAATGGTAGTAAATTATGCATATGCGGCCGATAAAAAAACATATCCTAAACGAATGTATATCACCTTGGGAGGTGGTTTTGCCACTTTTTGTATGAGTATATTTTTTATTATTGGTTTAGAAAACTGGCGCCGTTACAAAGCTTCAGCTAAATTGAGCAATAATAATTCTCCTCTTCCTTGATAGAAACTACAAAAATTAAATGGTTCTATTTCTTTAGCGTATTATATATTGCTATTTGCGGTCTATTTGTTTATTACGAAATTTTCTGGCTTTATTTATTGCCGGTTGCTATTGCATTAATCATGCTTAGTTTTTTATCGATAGATAAGCTCGTTATGTTTTCTGTGCTGGTAATTCCACTTTCTGTAGAAATGAAAGAAAAGGATATAGGCGTTGCGTTAAGCCTTCCGGCCGAACCTTTGATCATTGCCACCATGATCCTGTTTGTATTCAAAGCGCTTATTGAAAATACTTTTGATTATCGCATATGGCGACATCCTGTTACTATTGCCATCTGTTTATTGTTAGGTTGGGGTTTAATAACAACCGTTACCAGCGAGATGCCTATTGTATCATTTAAAAGTATGATGAATAAATTTTGGTTCATTATACCTTTTTATTTTTTGGGCGTACATTTATTTAAGGAGAAAAAAAATATTACCCGTTTTGCATGGATGTATGTTTTGGGTTTAATTGCCGTTATTATTTATACCACATACAATCATGCCATTTGGGGATTCGAGAAAGATCCTGCACATTGGGTTATGACTCCTTTCTATTATGATCATACCCAGTACGGTGTGATGTTAGCGTTTTTTGTGCCATTTTTGTTTGGGTATCAATTCATCAATAGACATCAACTCTTTGTAAAAATCCTGGTATTAACGGCCTTAGCCATGGTTATTTTGGGTCTTATCTTATCTAATTCCCGTGCTGCTTGGCTTAGTGTAGTTATCGCTGCCGGTTTCTTTTTAATTTTTGCCTTTAAAATAAAATGGTATTTAATTGCTGGATTAATAGGAATAGCTGCTGTTTTTTTAATGATTAACTGGACCTCTATTATTCAAAAGCTTGAAAAAAATAAGCAGGATAGTTCTCAAGATTTTACTGAACATATTCAATCCATGTCGAACATCCGAACGGATGCATCTAACCTGGAACGTTTGTTAAGATGGAATTGTGCTTTGAGATTGTATCGGGAACGACCTGTATTTGGATGGGGCCCGGGTACCTATGCCTTTGTATATGCTCCTTATCAAAAATCTTACGAATTAACTATCATTAGTACCAATTTTGGAGATGGTGGAAATGCCCATAGTGAATATTTAGGCCCATTGTCAGAGCAAGGTTTCATGGGAATAATAAATGTACTGCTGGTAATAGTAATGGTATTTTATACCGGGTCTAAAATCATCTTTAGTAAAGCTGATAAGTATATCCGATACTTAACAATGATGATTTTATTATCCTTGATTACCTATTGGTTCCATGGTATATTAAATAATTTTCTGGATACAGATAAAGCTGCAGGTCCTTATTGGGGATTTGTAGCCATGTTAGTTGCCATAGATCTATACCATGTAAGGGATGATCAACGAAAGAAATCCAAGGTGATTGAAATATTAAAAGTTTAATGAATTTGCTTCTGATTAAATGGAAGCATTTTATTGATTCGAACGAAGAATTACTTTTTCTTCTTGGGTTTTAGTTCTACTTTTTTTCCTTTACCAAAATATGAATCATCCTCTTCTTCAACGTCTTCTTCCAGGTCGAAATCAAAATCTGCCTCGTCGTCATTTACCATGGCTGATTGTAAAAGTAAACTACCTAAAGGACCATTAATGCTATCTAATAAAGGGTCTCTATCTCCATTTTCCTGACAATGGTTAGTAAGTTCAATCATTTTTAGGAGGGTATGAGCTGCTTCGGCACCCTTATTTCCATGTTTTCCACCGGCTCTATCCTCGGCT
>JBEIQI010000378.1:0-1095 GCA_040376605.1 Flavobacteriales bacterium
GCAGTTAATAATAAAGTGGCTTGGGTTACGGGCAGCAACGGTACCGTTGGAAAAACTACTGACGGTGGAGAAACCTGGACCTTTCAAAAAGTACTGGATACCAAATCCGAATTAAGGGATGTGGAAGCCTGGGACGAAAACAATGCCATTGTATTAAGTGTAAAAGATCCTGCGCAAATTTTAAAAACAACGGATGGGGGGACTACATGGAAATCGGTATTTACCGCCAATAATTACGAAACCTTTTTAAATGGTTTTGCTTTTTGGGATAAAAACAGGGGTATTGCTTTTGGCGATCCAATTCTTGGTCATTTCGAAATCCTTACCACTACCGATGGTGGAGAAACCTGGCAAGAGCTCGCTAAAGAACATGCACCTAAAGCCACTAAAAATGAAGCAGGTTTTGCTTCCAGTGGAACCGGCATTTCGGTGGGTAAAAAAGGAAAGGTTTGGTTTGGTACCGGGGGGAATGCTGCCCATATGTTTGTGTCGAACGATTATGGGATGACCTGGAAACACCATGAAACCCATATGACTCATGGAATGAGTAGTAAAGGAATTAATAGTATTGTTTTTATAGATGATAAGGTTGGGGTAGCGGTAGGAGGTGATTTTACGGCACCTGATATAACTGAGAAGAATTATTCGGTTACCACCGATGGGGGTCTCACCTGGCATATACCGGATAAACATAAACATCCCAGTGGTTATAGGAGCTGTATTGAATATATCGGTAAATCAACCTTTATTGCTGTGGGTAAGAGTGGGATCGATATTTCCTATGATGGAGGCTATAATTGGGAACTCATTTCCCATGAAGGGTTTCTGGTGATTGACGAGGCGATCAAGGGCAATACCATCTATTTGGCCGGGACCAAAGTTATTGGCCAATTAGTGCCCATGAAGTAACAGTTATCAACAGTTATTAGCTATTCGAAAAAAAAGTTTGGGATTAATTTAAAAAAATTTACATTTGCACTCCTTTTTAAGAGAATGATTCTAAGAGTTATTTTGATTTTTAGATGATTTGATTCCGTAGCTCAGCTGGTAGAGCATTACACTTTTAATGTAGGGGCCCTGGGTTCGAGTCCCAGC
>JBEIQI010000046.1:0-16113 GCA_040376605.1 Flavobacteriales bacterium
TATCAATTAATTGAAGTAAATGAACAGGTTCGACAAATTTCCCGCGATTTAATTCCTCGTTTTTACGTGGAAACGACCGTGAAGGATGTGATTGAAAAAGTAGGCAAAGGTTTTGAACTTATCTTGCAGGAAAAGGGGATTCAGTTTTTTGTTATTACGGATGTTACCATCAGCCTGAGCAAAGAAAATCATTTACATCTTTTTAGAATTGCTCATGAGTTAGTGAACAATGGATATAAACATAGCCAGGCTACCATTATCAATTTATCATGTTTTTTAAAGGAGGGGGTGCTAGTCCTTTCTTATACCGATAACGGAATTGGATACGATAAGGAAGTAATGGAAGATGGGTTGGGATTAAGTAGTATTCAAAATAGAATTGGTTTATTAAACGGGAGTTATTCCATCACCACTGGCAAAGGCAAGGGCACGGATATTCAATTGAGGATTCCGGTGTAGGATTTCATTTCCCATCTATTTATAGAGTAAAAAGCCATCACCTTTGTCATCTCGACTGGATCCGCCTTTGGCGGAGGAATGGAGAGATCTCAAGGCTAATTATGAAACAAATAACATTCAACTTAGCCATCCGATTTTTTAGATCTCTCCACAGCCTGAGGCGGGCAGGCACTCTGGTCGATATGACAAAAAAATCTTTAATACTTAGAATTAAACAAAAAGTAGTCGCTTTATTTCGCTTTCATTTTATTGTTCTTGGCATCATGGGTAACCTCCGCCAAACCTAAAGCTTCCATTAACGGCGGAACGTACATTCCGAATCTACCTCTTAATCCCTTTTTTAAACCATACCAACCACCTACTGGATTTTTCTCTGATCTTCCCCAAGCTTATACGGTTCCTTCTTTGGCAGGCTTTTGTTCATCGGCACTACCAAGGTCCATCCAATCGCCATGCTTTTTGAGCATTTTATGTAAATCCTCTAAACATTGATAATCGTATAACAATACCGTTTTACCAACGGTGCAAACCAATACATCTTTTACATCTGCATGCATAGTATATTCGGAAGTTAAGGGTGGGGTTTTAAAAACCAATGGTTTTTCTTTAGTGCCAATTTTGTTTTTCATGGGAACTTCATTTGAGGGTTAATTTGCTATAAATATAACCCATCTGAAAAACAAAATCAAGCCTAATATAAAAAATGATTATAAGGATAACGTACCTTATGGATAGAGGCTATTTTTTCGTAAAGGGTATCCCTAAACTCGTTGATATTAATTTTCTTTTCGGCCGAAATAAAGATACAATCGTTATTTAATTTACTCATCCAACTTTGTTGTAAGGCCTCCAAGGTTTGTCCTTGATCGATGCCACTTAAATCAAATTCATCGATTTCCGGATTCACATAATTATCTATTTTATTAAAAATGGTAATCACGGGTTTATCCGCTGCTCCAATATCTGCAAGTGTTTTATTTACCACATGGTATTGCTCTTCGAATTGTGGATGCGATATATCTAATACATGTAACAGTAAATCCGATTCACGAACTTCATCTAAAGTAGATTTAAAAGATTCTACTAATTGGGTAGGCAGTTTTCGAATAAATCCTACGGTGTCGGATAATAAAAAAGGCAAGTTTTGAATGACTACTTTTCGTACGGTAGTATCGAGGGTAGCGAACAATTTATTTTCGGCGAATACATCGCTTTTACTAATTAAATTCATAATGGTAGATTTGCCCACGTTGGTATATCCTACCAAAGCGACTCTTACCATTTCCCCACGATTTTTACGTTGGGTAATCATTTGTTTATCGATGTCACGGAGCTTTTCTTTGAGCAACGAAATTTTTTCGCGAACAATACGTCCATCCGTTTCAATTTCTTTTTCCCCGCTACCACCTCTGGTTCCTGTTCCTCCACGTTGACGTTCTAAGTGGGTCCACATCCCTTTTAACCGTGGTAACATGTATTGATAATAAGCCAAATCTACTTGTGTTTTGGCATGAGCCGTTCGGGCACGTTGGGCAAAAATATCGAGGATAAGGTTGGTACGATCTAAAATCATTACCTTTTTATCATGCTCGTTGGGATTAAATAAACGATCGATATTTCGTAGTTGTGATGGAGATAATTCATCGTCGAAAATAACCAGGGTTATTTCGTTTTCTTCAACATAAGTAAGGATCTCCTGAATTTTTCCGGTACCTATAAAAGTCCCGGGAAGGGGTTTATCTAGTTTTTGAGAAAATCTTTTTACGGTAACTATTCCGGCGGTTTCGGCCAAAAAGGCTAATTCATCTAAATATTCGTGAAGCTTTTCTTCGGTTTGATGTTGGGAAACGATACCCACCAACACCGCTTTTAATTCTTTTACGTCTAACTTCTTTTTTTCGATCATTGTTATTTTAACGTTAGCGTATATTCTGCCACGACTTTAATAGAAGCCGCATCCAATTGATTTTTAAATGCCGGCATGGTACCTTTACCATTGGTAATAATAGCTTCTCTTTCCTCTAATGCCAAGGTTGATTCGGGCAATTTTTTTGCGCCGGCAATGCCCATGTTTCCATCGGCTCCATGGCATGCAGTACATTTAGATGAATAAATTTCGGATCCCGATTTTTCGGTGGTTTGTGGGGTTTCTTTATTGTTATTATCTGCCGCTTGGGTTTGTTTTGCTCCACAGCCCACTAGCCATGCCGATGCAATGACAACGGTACCTAAAAATATTTTTCTCATATAATGTTATTAAAACCAGGCATTCCCAAATCCTCTAAATGGCCATGGAATAGCCGCCATGATGAGGATTAAACCTACCAAATAAAAGATAAAGGTTTTTTTATGTTTCCCTAAATCGGTACTTGCTCTTTTGGCCGATGAATAACCTATAGTGATAAAAACCAAAGCAATCAACATCATAAGGGTATGTTCAATGGTAAAGAATCTCAATACAGGAATTTTCATAATCGTTCCCATTTGACTGAAATTCTTTTGATAATCTTTCATTATAAAAAGGACAAAGCCTACTACTAATTGTACATGACAAAAAATAAGGGTCATTAAATAGGTCATTTTATCTCCTTTGGTATATGGTTTTTTGCCCATCATTTTCAACAATGAAATGAGTACAGAGGCTACCAGAAATACCAGGATTAAATATCGAAGGGTAGAATGTAAATGATTCATATATTTTAAATTTAAGTAGAGTAAAGATAATAATTTAACTATTGCACCAAGGCTCTCTTGCATTCGTTAAGGCACGGCGGGGCGCAGCGGTACCCCGCAGGTAGATAGTTTAGTGGCAGCCTGCCGAAAGGGGCGATGGGCAATGAGCCCCCTTGCAGGCCTGCTGCCGCTTGACAAGCTACCGAGGAGTATAGCGGAGAACCCAGCTTGGGCCCAGGTGTTAATGCCCCCAAAAAAGACTTGATGCACCACCACAAAACCACCGTATTTAATACATTTGTAGTAATTGGTTATTATGAAAAAAATTATCCTCCTCGCCGGTTTATGCTTAACCGCTCTGCATGGTTTTGCACAAACCAATCCACTCATTGGTATTAAAGATGAAAAACACCAGGTGGTGGCTTTTAAAAATGCTACCATCCATATAAGCTCCACCCAAACCATTAATAATGGAACTTTGGTGATACAGGATGAAAAAATTCTGGAATGTGGATCGGGAGCAAATATTCCTAAGGGTGCCAAAATTTTGGATTGCACGGGCAAACATATCTACGCTTCGTTTATAGAAACTTGCAGCGATTATGGTTTAAGTGAAATAAAAAATGAAAAAAATGGAGCTTATTATTGGAACGATGCCATACGTTCAGACTTTTTTGCTTATCAACATTATCACCATAAAAAAGACGATGCAGAACAATTAAGAAAGTATGGTGTGGGCACCGCACTTAACCACCGAATGGACGGCATTATGCGTGGTTCAGGTGCATTGGTTACCCTGGCAGATATAGCAGATGCCAAAAATTTATTAGTAGAAAATGCTGCCTTATTCGGCTCTTTAGAAAAAGGTTCGGGCACGAATGAATATCCCTCGTCGCTTACAGGGGCCCTGGCGCTTATTCGTCAATTTTTATGCGATGCACAATGGTATGCTGCCATGAACGGGGCTGCCGAAAAAAATATTTATATTGAATCTTTTAATAGATTAAAATCTATCCCCATTATTTTTAATGTAAACAATCGATCGGATATTTTAAGGTTAGAAAAGATTGCCAAAGAGTTTTCACTCACCTTTCATTATTTAGGAAATGGTGAAGAATATGAAAGAATTCCGGACCTAAAAAAAATAACTTCTACCATTGTAGTTCCCATTAAATATCCAAAACCTTATATCCTGAATGATCCGTATGATGCGGATATGGTGAGTCTGGAAGATCTTTACCGTTGGGATATGGCTCCTGCCAATTTGCATATTTTAGATAGCAATAACATTGCCTTTAATATTACTACCACGGATCATGATTCGCCCAACGATTTTTTTAAGAGCTTAAATAAAGCCGTAAAATATGGATTGAAAAAAGAAAAGGCTTTGTATGCCTTAACCGAAGGTCCGGCCAAATTATTAAAAATAGATGCCCGCCTGGGTACCCTTGAAAAAGGTAAACTTGCCAACTTTATTATTTGCGATGGCGAATTAGGAATGGATGGTTTTAGTTTATTGGAAAACTGGGTGCAGGGCAATCCCTACATTATAGATAGAAGCGCCGAAGCCATTGATACCAGAGGCAATTATACCATAGAAACCAATTATGCCCCTATCCATAAAAAAACTTTTTCGGTTAAAGGTAAACTCAATAGTCCTTCCGCCGAGTTCATTGAAAATGATACCACCAAATATACTATGGAGTTGAGCTTCGAAAAATCTTTGGTAACAGCTTCTGTTTTCTTAAAATCGAAAAATGGTTATGTAAGAATTTCGGCAGAGATAGAAAAAGATAAAACCTGGAAAGGAATAATTGAAGATATTGATGGAGCAAAGTATAGCTTTAAAGCAACCTATACATCGGCCATTGAGGAGAAAGATAAAAAGCCCGAACCAAAACCGGTATATAGCGAAATGCGTTTCCCCAACAAAGCCTATGGTTGGAAATGGAAGGATTTAAAAGAGGCCGAAAACAAATCGTACTTAATTAAAAACGTTACGGTTTGGACCAACGAAAAAGAAGGGATTTTAAAAAATTATGATGTAATTACAGAAAAAGGAAAAATAAAATCGGTAGGTAAAAATTTATCATGCAGCAGTTGCACCACCATTGATGGTACCGATATGCATTTAACCAATGGAATTATTGATGAGCATTCGCATATTGCCATGACCCGCGGCGTGAACGAGGCAGGACAAAGCAGCACGGCCGAAGTTCGTATGGGAGATGTTTTAAATGCTGATGACATTAATATTTACCGACAACTTTCGGGTGGGGTTACCACTTCGCAATTATTACATGGTTCGGCAAATGCCATTGGAGGTCAATCGGCTTTAATAAAATTACGTTGGGGAAGAAGTGAAAATGAATTGTTGTTTGAAGGGGCTCCGGGTTTTATAAAATTTGCGTTGGGTGAAAACGTAAAACAATCTAACTGGGGCGATCATAATGTTACCCGCTATCCACAAACCCGCATGGGGGTTGAACAGTTTTATTATGAAATGTTTAACCGAGCTAAAGAATATGCGGCTAAAAAGAAAAGTGCAAAAGGTCCGTTCCGGAAAGATTTGGATTTAGAAACCCTGGTAGAAATTTTAGAGGGAAAAAGATTTATTACCTGCCATTCTTATGTACAATCGGAAATTAATATGCTGATGAATGTGGCCGATAGCCTTGGATTTAAAGTAAATACGTTTACCCATATTCTGGAAGGATATAAGGTGGCAGATAAAATGAAGGAACATGGAGCGCATGCTTCTACCTTTTCTGATTGGTGGGCTTATAAAATGGAAGTGAATGATGCCATCCCCTATAATGCCGCTATTTTAACCCGTGTTGGAGTAAATACTTGTATTAATAGTGATGATGCTGAAATGGCTCGACGTCTTAATCAGGAAGCCGCAAAAGCCATGAAGTACGGACATCTTACCGAGGAGGAAGCCTGGAAGTTATGTACTTTAAATCCGGCTAAAATGTTACATATTGATGATAAGGTAGGTAGCATTATAGCGGGCAAGGATGCCGATTTGGTATTATGGTCGGCCAATCCATTAAGTATTTATGCCAAAGTAAAATTTACCATGATTGATGGAATTATTTATTATAGCGAAGAACGAGATGCTCAATTGTTATCTTATAATCAAACGGAAAAAAACCGATTGATTCAAAAAATGATGAAGGCCATAAGTGATGGTGAAGAAGGTGTTCCACTCGCTAAAAAACAATATTATTTATACGAATGCGAAACCATGGATAACCATGATTTTGAAATGATACAAATTACTGAATAAGATGAAAAAATTATTTTTATTAATCGCCTTATACCTTGTAACCGCCAATCTTCCTGCCCAGCGGCCGTTACCGGGTGCTGCACAAACAAAAAGCATCCGCATATACAATGTAAAAATACATGTAGGGAATGGTGAGTTTATACAAAATGGAGAAATCGGTTTTGCCAATGGCAAATTCAATTATGTAAATGATAATTCTAAATTTTTACCTACCGGTAACAAATACGATATCCAAATTGATGGAGGAGGTAAACATATTTATCCGGGTTTTATTTTAACCAATAGTACCATTGGCTTAAGAGAAGTAGATGCCGTTCGTTCTACTTTAGATTACGATGAAACCGGAGATATTACTCCCGAAGTAAGATCCATTACCTCTTATAATACCGATTCGAAAATAATTCCTACCATTCGTTTTAATGGAGTGCTCATTGCGCAATCAACACCTCGGGGCGGACTCATAAGCGGACAATCGTCTATCGTGCAATTAGATGCCTGGAACTGGGAGGATGCTGCCATTACCATGGAAGATGGAATGCATATTAATTGGCCTAATAGAAATCGCAGAATTTATAGAGATCAAAAAACCGATGAGAATACTTTAAAAAAAGAGAGAAACATTGCCATTGGAAAAATTAAGGATTTGGTTGAACGTACCATGTTATATATGAACGAAACCAGTCATGCCGATTATAATAGCAAATGCGAATCGCTTATTGGATTGTTTACCGGAACCAAACGTTTATACCTGCATGTAAATACAGAAAAAGATATTATAGAATCGGTTAATTATTTCGAATCTATTGGCGTAAAAAAAATCGTGTTGGTAGGTGCCTATGAAGCCTGGAAGATTACCGATTTTATTAAACAACATCAACTCCCTATTATTTTAGATAGAATACATGAATTGCCGCATAACGACGACGATGATATTAAACATCCCTATAAAGTAGCGAAAATTTTATGGGATGCCGGCATAGTATTCACCTTTAGTCATGATGGTGATATGGAAGTAATGGGTAGCCGCAACTTGCCATTTAATGCAGGAACCACCGTAACCTATGGATTAAAACAGGAAGAGGCCGTTCAATTAATTACTTTAAATGCAGCCAAAATTTTAGGCATCGATAACCGAGTAGGTAGTATTGAAGTAGGTAAAGATGCTACCTTTTTTGTTTCGGATGGCGATGCTTTAGATATAATGACTAATCAATTAGCGCTGGCATATATTAATGGCCGCCAACTTGAATTAAAAAATTCACAATACCAACTATACGAAATGTATATGGGTAAGTATGGATTGGAAATAAAATAAATTATTCAACCAATCGGAATTCCACCCTCCTGTTATGGGCTCGCCCTTCGTCGGTTTCGTTGGTATCTACCGGTTTTGATTCACCAAATCCAATTACCTTTACAATACGTTTAGGATCAAAGCCTTTAGAAATTAAATAATCTTTTACGGAGTTAGCTCTTTTTTCAGAAAGGATTTGATTGTATTCATCCGTACCCTTAAAATCAGTATGACCTTCTATTTGAATTTTTAGTTCCTTATAGGTGTCGAGCACTTTAATGGCATGATTTAATTCACTTACGGATTCTTGTTTAATATCCCATTTATCAAAATCGAAGAATACATTTCTCAGCGTAAGCACAGCTCCCGGCTTCACTTTCTCCATTTCAATAATCTTATCGTATTGTTTAAATCCCGGCTTTTTAATCATGTCGAAGTTTTCCGAATAAAATAAATATCCTTCGGACTCTACACTAATTCCATAATTTTTTCCTGATTTTCCGGTGGGTAAGGAAACCAAAAATCCCAATTCAGGATCTACCCTGCTCGAAAAGATTTTAATGCCGGTAGTATTATCGGTTATGTCCACCTTAGCACTTAATCGTACTTTGGTATCTTTATCAATTACGATTCCCTTAAACACAATCACATCAAACTGTTTATTCCTTTTCTTTTCGAAAGGAGTAATGGCATAAATATCCTGCATTCCAAATCCTTCTTCTTTTACAGAGGATAAATAGGCATTTTTACCATCTGCAGTCAATACAAAAAACACATCATCATCCGGCGAGTTAATAGGATAACCCATATTGGCAGGGGTTGACCATTTGTCATCTTCAAAGGTAGATTCAAAAATATCATAATCACCCATGGTGGAGTGCCCGCAACTGCTGAAGTATAAAGTTTTCCCATCGGGATGAATAAATACCCCTTCCTCATCATATTCGGTATTAATGGTAGGGCCTAAATTTACAGGGGTTCCCCATTCCGTATCACTAATACGGGTAGTTTTCCAAACATCCTTTTTTCCAAATCCACCAGGTCGGTCACTCACAAAATAAGCTGTATTATTATCGTAAGATAAAGAAACATGGTCTTCACGATATTTAGAATTAATCCCCTTCATAGGTAATGGCTTTGACCATTCCCCATTTTCCACTTTAGCAAAATATAAGTCTCCTTCATTTTCGGGACGATAAGTAAATATCGTTAATCCATCAAACGACATACTAACACAGGCATCGTGTTTCCCAAACTTATCATTTGTATATTCAAACCGATAAGGTTCGGACCAGGTAGAATCGTTGATATGATCGGTACGGAAGATATCTTCGTAATACTCTAAATCAAAGGAGGCCAATAAACCTCCCTTATGACGACCCTTTTCGTTATGATCAATTTCTTTATGAGGTCTGCGAGATGTAAACAACATATAACTTTGATCGGCCCTAATTAAGGGTACATAATCGGCATATTCGCTATTTACAATAGGACCCATATCGACCAAATCGTAAATGGTATCTTTTATATATTCCTTCCCATGGGTACATTCTTTAATTCGTTTGGATACATATAATAGACTATCGTTATTGCTGCCCGAATAATTTTTCTTAAACCGATCGTAATGTTCAATGGCTTTATCAAAATCTTCCACCTGGTGATAGGCCATTCCTATTAAATAGTTCATATCAAAAACCGCTTCCGGATTTAATTCTTCCGCTTTTTTTGCATACGGTAAAGCCTTGTATTTATAAAGGGTATGTAAATAACAATCGGCAATTTTATAATTGAGAATGGCACTATTTTTATGAGTTTTGTAAGCTTCTAAATAATATTCCAAGGCAATTAAATAACCCCTCTCATGTAAATAGTAAAACTTGTCGCCATGTTTTACATAATCATTATATAATTTTTTTAAGGTTTTATCCTTACGCATATTGTCTTTGGTAAACTCTACGTTCTGTGAACTTGCCAAAATGAAAGAAAAAAGGAAGCAGATGAAAAGAGTGGTTAGTTTTTTCATTCATTCTTTATGTATTGAGATATAATGCACGCTAACATGATTCATTAAATTCTTCATTATAATTTACCTCCCGAAACAAAGTATTTACTCCAATATTCGGCATCCAAACTACTTACCATTACCCCTTTGCTACTAGAGGCATGAATAAAATAAGGATCCTTTAAAAGTATGCCAACATGGCCCACTTTTTCGGTATTAATCTTAAAAAATACCAAATCTCCTTGTTTTAACTTCTCCCGTTTTACTTTGGTACATTGCTCGTAAATGCCATTGGCCGATCGTTCGGTACTTTTATTGTAAACTGTTTTATATACCTGCATCACAAAGCCGGAACAATCCGTTCCCGATTTTTCTTCGCCAGCATAAACATATGGGGTTCCCAACCAATCGGTTACTTCCTTGATTAATTGATAATCGTATTCTTTGTCTAATTCAATACCTAATTTCTCCGAATAATAGAGTCGTTTTTTGTCGGGTTTTTCGTAATTGTTCCCATTATTTTTTAGCAATGAGCATGAGCTCATCCCTATGATAAAAACAATTGTAATATATAAACCCTTACACTTCATTATTCTACAACTCGTAATTCTACTCTTCTATTATTGGCCCGACCTTCATCCGTTTCATTGGTATCAATCGGTTTTACTTCTCCATATCCAATTACCTTCACAATTTTGGTTGCCGGCACCGCATGCGCAACTAAATAATCTCTTACCGCGGTTACCCTTCTTTCGGAGAGGGACTGGTTATATTCGTCGCTACCATATGAATCGGTATGGCCTTCTAATTGTACTTTAATATTTGGATACAATGCCAATAGATTTATTAAACGAGTTAATTCCGTTACGGATTGACTTTTTAGATCGGATTTATCGAAGTCAAAAAATACATTCTTTAAGGTCATTACAGCCCCAACCTGAACCTTTTCGATTTCGATAATTTTATCGTACTCCTTGTAACCTGATTTAGGCTCCACCATAAAGTTTTCTGAATGAAATAAATACCCTTCTTTTTCCACTGCGATTCCATAGTTTTTGCCAGCAGGTAAAGAAAGTACAAACCCAAGTTCAGGATCTACATTGGCCGAAAAGATGCTTACCCCCAAATCATTATCTACAATATCCACTTTTGCACTTAATTTTTCTTTGGTGTTTTTATCCACCACAATTCCTCTAAATAAAACGAGGTGAAAATCCCTAAATTTCTTTTTCTCAAATGGATTGATGTTATAAATATCCTGCATCCCTTTGCCCTGTGGTTTGGCCGATGCCAAATAGGCGTTTTTACCATCAGCAGTTAATACAAAATAAATATCATCGTCAGCCGAATTAATAGGCCTTCCCATATTAACGGGTTTGGTCCATTTACCTTCTTCATAATTGGTTTCGAAAATATCGTAACCACCCATACTATTATGGCCCTGACTACTAAAATAGATCGTGGTTCCATCTGGATGAATAAATACCCCATCTTCGTTGTAGGGTGTATTTACTTCGGGACCTAAATTTTCAATTACATCCCAGGTATCGCCTGTTTTGGTGACCTTCCAAATATCTAATCCACCAAATCCACCGGGTCTGTCCGAAATAAGATAGGCGGTTTTCGAATCATAGGATAAACTAATATGGGTTTCGCGATAAGGTGAATTAATTACTCCATTCAAAGGGTTCGATTTGGTCCATTTACCATTCTCAATCGTTTCGTAATAAAGGTCGCCATTGTTCTCTCCTTTATAAGTAAAGATGGTTTGTCCATCTATAGATAAACTTACACAAGCATCGTGTTTATTATTTTTATTGACTGATAACCCATATTTGGTAGGCTCCTGCCACTCCCCATCTTTCCATACGGATCTAAAAATATCCTCATCATAACTATAATAAAAATGAGTCATTTTCTTTAATTTTTTGCTGCTATTTTCTTTGGGTTTACGGGCAGTAAAGATGAGAAAACGATTATCTGCAGTAATTAGTGGAACATATTCGCTGTAGTTGGTATTGATTTTATCTCCCAGATTAACAATTTCATAATCGGTAAACTCAATTTGATCTAATCCATTATGACTTTGTTCAATGAGGCGATCCACCATTTTTAAGCTATCAGGATCGGGGGTTTGGGTTTTATAGGCATTTCTAAACTTGTTAAGGTAAAACAAGGCTTTGTCCATCTGAAATTCCTGGTGGTAAGCGGCCCCCATTATAAAATCAATATTATAGGCTACACTGGGATCGAGCTCTGCGGCTTTGGTTATGTATGGGAGAGCTTTAAATTTTTCCTGGGTATGCAAATAACAATCGGCAATTAAATAATTAAGGAATGCACTGTTATTATGTTGTTCGTTAGCCTTTAAGAAAAAATCAATGGCTATAGAATAAAGGGCATCTTCCGAAAAATATAGATTAAGCCCCTTGTTTACATATTGTTTATAGATTTTTTTGAGGTTTTTGTCCTTCTTCATGTTCTCGGTAGTAAATTCCACATTTTGCGCAAATGAGTTATTTAGAGCAAAGAAGACAAACCCTGATATTAGCAAAAATCTTCCTACAGGGCAATGTGATTTGGATCTTATCATATTTGGCTTTAACAAATATTGGGTACTTCTATTCTGCTAAAATTACTTATTGTAGAACTTCTAATAAGTGGATGTATTGTTAATTATAAACAATGAAATGTTTATTTAACCGGCAAAATACTGGGTGTAATTACCATAAATCCCCCATTACGGAGACTTATAGGGCTATCTAATGGGATATGCTAAAAATTATGCAGCAGCAGATTTCGCATCCTTTTTTAAAAACTTGGCTTCTGCTAATAGAAATCCGAATGGGACCAATGAAATAAGGAATAGCAGAACTGCCTTACCAAATGACCATTTGCGATCAATTGTGACCATTAATAACAAAAAACAATAGGCAATAAATAAGACCCCATGAACCATACCTGCCACCTCAACGGCTTGTGGCAATTGCCAAATGTATTTTAAAGGCATCGCGATACCCAACAGAAATAAAAATGATAAACCTTCCACAAAACTCACCAACCTAAACCGACCTAAACTGCTGCTAAAAATACTGGTAGCCATATATTTAAAGATTTTAAGGCAAATGTAACAAGAAAATTGACCTTTTAGACCGATTTAAGATGAACTAACCTATTCTGTAATATGGGTAATTTCTCCCAAAATCCTTATATTTGTTATATGACAAGAGCAGAATTAGATAAAATACTTAGCCAACGAATTATGATTATTGATGGAGCCATGGGTACCATGATTCAGCGGTATAAATTAGAAGAAAAGGACTATAGAGGAACAAGATTTGCCGATTATCCTTCTTCTCTTAAAGGGAATAACGACCTTTTAAGCCTTACTCAACCTCAAATAATTAAGGAAATACATAAGGCCTATTTAGAGGCGGGTGCTGATATTATTGAAACCAATACATTTAGTGCAACCACCATTTCGATGGCAGATTATAAAATGGAATCACTTGCCTATGAAATGAATTATGAATCGGCAAAGATCGCCAAAGAAGCCGTTGCCGAATTTATGCAAACCGATTCCTCCAAACCTAGATTAGTTGCTGGGGCTCTGGGCCCAACCAATAAAACAGCTTCCTTAAGTCCGGATGTAAATGACCCAGGTTATAGAGGGATTAGTTTTGATGAATTGGTAACAGCCTATAAAGAACAAGTAAAAGGCTTATTAGATGGTGGGGCCGATTTACTTTTGGTAGAAACCGTTTTTGATACACTTAATGCCAAGGCCGCCTTGTATGCCATTAATGAATACCTGGATGAAAATAAATTAGATGTTCCTGTAATGGTAAGTGGAACCATTACGGATGCCAGCGGAAGAACTTTAAGTGGACAAACCACTGAAGCATTTTGGAACTCAGTTTCTCATGCCGGATTATTATCCGTTGGACTCAACTGTGCGTTGGGTGCAAAAGATATGCGTCCGTATATCGAAGAGTTGTCGGATAAATCCTGGGCTTATGTAAGTTGTTATCCTAATGCTGGATTACCTAATGAGTTTGGACAATACGATCAAACCCCTGCTGAAATGGCTGGTTTGATAGAAGATTTTTGTAAAAGTGGATTTTTAAATATGGTGGGAGGTTGTTGTGGAACTACTCCGGATCATATCAAAGCCATTGCTGAAGTAGCTGCAAAATATCCACCAAGAAAAGTTCCTGTTTTACAATTAAATGAAGCATAATTGAATTGTTATGAATAAAAAAATCTACGCTTTTGTATTGGCCTTTGGATTAAACATTTGTTTTGCCTTGGCCCAAAGCTCTCAGGGATATGTTCCGAATGAGGCCATGGTAATGTTAAAGCCAGGGAATTCTATTGATGATCTCCTTCGCGATTTAAATGACGATGGTTATGCAGGAGCCTTTAGAATGAAACAGGTACTTTCTAATCGTTATCGAATTTATTTATTGGAGCATGATGCCATCCTTGGGGATAGTAAAAATCTTATTTACGATATCAAAAAAATGGATCAGGTTGCCATCGCTCAATTGAACCATTATGTTGAAGAACGAGTGATTCCTAATGATGCAAACTATGCAGCCAATCAATGGAATATGAACAATATTGCTCAAACTGGTGGAACCGTTGATGCAGATATTGATGCCGAAGAAGCTTGGAATATTACTACCGGCGGAGTTACTGCCGATGGAGATACCATTGTGGTAGCAGTTGTTGACGGAGGTGTGCAAAGAACTCATACTGATTTGCAGGCGAACATGTGGAATAACTATATCGAATTGGCAGGTACAGCTGGAGTGGACGATGATGGAAATGGTTATATAGATGATTTTTACGGATGGGATGCCAGTGGTAATGACAATGCAATACCCACCAGTGGCCATGCCACTCATTGCGCCGGTATTGTAGGTGCAAGGGGAAATAATAGTACGGGTGTTACCGGAGTAAATTGGAATGTAAAAATATTGAATGTTCGTGGTTCATCAGGAACCGAATCGGTAGTGGTTTTAGCCTACGATTATATTTCTTCGCTCCGCGAATTGTATAATAATAACAATGGAGCCTCTGGCGCATTTGTAGTAGCTACCAGCAATTCATTTGGGGTTGATTTTGGATTGGCTTCCAATTATCCTATTTGGTGTGCCATGTATGATACCATGGGTGTACTGGGAATTTTGAGTGCTGGTGCAGGACCTAATGCCAACACCAATATTGATACACAAGGAGATATTCCAACTACTTGTCCAAGTAATTATATGATTGCCGTAACCAATACTACCAATACGGATGCAAGAAATGGAAGCTGCGGATATGGACCCATTAACATGGATATTGGTGCACCTGGTACTAGCATTTATAGCACGTTTAGTGGAGGTGGATACCAAAATCAAACTGGAACCTCCATGGCTACACCACACGTGGGTGGCGCAATCGGATTATATTATTCGGCTGCATGTTTAGAGTTTATCCAAGATTATAAAGTCAATCCGGGGCTATTGGCTCAACAAATGAAAACCTATTTATTAACTGGAGTAGATTCTATCAGCTCTATGGCCACCACAACGTTAAGCAGAGGTAGATTAAATATTCATAAGGGAATTTTAAGGGTGCAAAGTTATAATTGCTCCTCCTTACCCCCTGTTGCTTCATTTAGTGCCAACGACCAATCGATTTGTTTAGGAACAACCATTAACTATACCGATGCCAGCACGAATGCTCCAACCAATTGGAACTGGACCTTTCCTGGAGGATCACCCGCAAGTTCTACTTCTCAAAACCCAACGGTTACGTATTCAACCCCGGGTACCTATAATGCAGAATTGATTGCTTCTAATGGTGACGGTGCCGATACCATTTTATTTTCCAATTATATAACCGTTAATCCGGCCCCAACTGCTCCGGTAATCACCGATAATGTAGGTACTTTAGAATCCTCTCAATTAGGATCAGGAAACCAATGGTATTTAAATGGTGTGGCCATTGGTGGAGCAACCAATGATACGTATTCACCCACCCAAGGTGGTTCTTACACCGTTGTTTATACAGATGCGAATGGCTGTACGGCCACTTCATCGGCCATTATTTCCACGGTTGGAATAGAGGATGAAACCATTAGTTTTTCTATTTATCCCAATCCAGTAATTGAAAAATTAATTATAGATGCAGGAACCTCTGTAAAGGCAACTATTAAAATCGTGGATCTATCCGGAAGAATGGTGATTACTACAAAAATGAATCAGGCCTTACAGCAAATTGATTTAAGCAATTTGGCCAGTGGAGTTTATATGATAAAAATTGAATATGGTGATAAATCCATCACCCGGAAAATTGTGAAGAAATAGTTTCCATGTATTTGGAGCATAAAAAAAGGTAAGA
>JBEIQI010000286.1:0-3523 GCA_040376605.1 Flavobacteriales bacterium
AATCGACGATTTACCCGGAACTACCAAAAATCATCTCTGCGATTGCACGCCTATAAATTTTTAATAAAATGAATTTAAATAAAGAGGATGTTTTTTCTTTCCATTTAAATAATGGAATTAAGGTGGTTCATTTGCAACATTCACGACCTGTAGCGTATTGCGGATTATTAATTAATGCCGGCAGCAGAGATGAAGATGGATTTAAACCGGGGGTTGCTCATTTTTTAGAGCATATGATGTTTAAGGGCACCGAAAAAAGAAAAACACATCATATTTTAAGTAGAATTGACGAAGTAGGTGGGGAGCTAAATGCTTATACTGCTAAAGAAAATACTTTTGTTTATACCACCTTCTTGGATGAATATGTGGATCGTGCATTAGATATTATGCAGGATATTATTTTTAATTCCACCTTCCCCTTAAAAGAAATTGAAAAGGAAAGAGCTGTTATTATCGATGAGTTTCAATCCTATAAAGACGACCCGGCGGAAGAAATGGGAGATCAGTTTGATGCCCTTATGTTCGCCGGACATACCTTAGGTACCAATATTTTAGGCAGTATTGATAGTGTGCAAAGTATACAACAAACCGATTTAAAAAGGTTTGTAAACAAGGCCTATCAAACCGATCAAATGGTATTATGTTATATTGGCCCAACCTCAGCTGAGAAGTTTAAAATAAAAGCCGAAAAATATTTCGGACCCATTAAAAAGAAAACCTCCAATAGAGAAAGAATATTGTTTGCCGGTTATGAACCTTTTATTTTAGAAATTGAAAAGGAAATGCATAGTAGCCATTGTTTAATTGGTAATGTAGGTTATGGTTTAAAAAACAAAAAACGATTACCTTTTGTATTACTGAATAACATTTTAGGAGGTCCGGGTTTAAATAGTCGCCTTAATTTAAATATTAGGGAGAAGTACGGTTATACCTATTATTTAGATGCCAGTTATACTCCATTCGAAGAATGTGCACAATGGGCCATTTATTTATCTACGGATATAAAGAATCTGGATAAAACCATTTCGTTGGTATATAAAGAACTAAAAAAATTAAAAGAGCAAACCCTTACTACTGTGCAATTAGATAAGGCAAAGAAACAGATCATGGGCCAAATGGCATTGGCAAATGAAAACACATCGGGTATGTTGCATGTTATTGCCAAAAGCTATTTATTATTCGATCGAATAGATACGTTGCCTCATTTATATAAACAAGTGGAAAAAGTCACGTCAACTCAGTTAAGGGATATTGCTAATGAAATGTTCGATGAGAACAAATTAAGCCGATTGGTTTATCGCAACAAGCTTTAAAACAAAAAGGCCTCCAATTGGAGGCCTTTTTGTTTATGTATATTTAATTGACTTATGGCATTTTATCAATAAACTTTTTCAAGTTAGGAGCATTGGTATTACCCGGATCTAGCTCAAGCACCTTATTAATTTGTTCGGTAGCTTTGGCTTTATCACCTTGATTAAAGGCAAGGTATGCCATATAATAATGAGCTTCTACCAGGTTCTTTTTGTTTTTCTCAACATCTAAACTACCTAATGAAATTACCGCTTCATAATGAACTTTAGCTAAACCTATTTTAGTTTCAGGATCTAATCCGGCATTTGCACGAGCTCTGTATAGATGACCGAAAAGATATTCAGGTTTTTTGGTGGTTACTACAGCAAATACTGAATCCGCTTTAATAAATAATAAACTATCTTTATTAGCACCGGCTTTGGCATAATAGGCTTGTCCAATTTTAAAGATATCATTTAATAAAGGCTCTTTTACCATGGTGAATTTTTTCTGAAGAATAAACACTGCAGAATCATATTCTTTTCTGTTTAAATATGCATCAGCTAAGGCGCCATACACATCCAGCTTGGTAGAATCTTTTTTAAGCGCAGATTTAAAAATTGGAATAGCCAATGAATCTTTTTTGTTGCAGCTTAGAATTTTACCATAATATCTATCATCTTCAGCGATGATTTTATCACCACTTTTCTCAGCATTCTTAAGGAATTTCTCCATGTTGATCAATGCCTCAGTACATTTTTTCAATTCATAATATGAATACGCCAACAAACGATTTAAAATGTTTACAGAGTTATCAATTAACATAATGTCCTCAATTTCAAAAATAGCTCCTTCGTAATCTTTAGATAAGAATAAATATTTAGCATATTTAATTCTTGCACTTAAACTTTTAGAAAGCATTACATACTTTTTAATATTAAGGGCTGCATTTTTATTATCTCCATATTGATAATACAAGTCACCCAATTTATAATAAGAAGGGGCAAAAGTAGTATCTAAGCTAATGGCTTTGTTATATTCAGCAAATGCTAAATCGTAAGATCTGGCTCTTTCATATAAGGTTCCGATATGAATTAATGGCTTTGGATTCTTCGGTTCCATATCTCTTGCCTTTTCATAATTATTTAAGGCAGTTAAACCGTCGTTACTTCCTAAAAGGGCAGCATCACCAATTAATAGATATACATTAGGATTGTTTTTTTCCAGCTTTTCTGCTTTGCCTAAACAATCCATTGCATAGGTCATATTTTTCCACTCGTTTTCGATATAGGCTTCTGCAATGGCCATATAGGCTTTGGCATCATGGGTATGATGAAACAAGGCTTTTTCGAATAATGGTTTGGCAGTAGCCTCATCATTTTTAGCTAAGGCCATTTTTCCTTTACCAACATAGTTAAGGCCAATATTTGGATCTACCGTAATACCTTTTTCATAGTAAAAAGCAGCAGAGTCAAATCTTTCGCTTTTGTACATATTTTCGCCCAAATAATAATATAAATGAGCATCAGTAGGCGTTTTTGAAATTAACTGATGTAATACTTTACTAGCTTCCTCGAATTGATGATTCTCGGTAAATTTCATTGCATCCTTTAAATTTTGTGCCTGATTGGTTTGCATCAATAGCAAACTAATCCCTACAATTAATCCGGCTTTTTTCATCGGAATGAATTTATCGGCTAATTTAAATCCTGTTTTCATAATCGTTGTCTTTAATATCATTGGTTTGAAAATTCTACTATTCGAATTGGAGCGCTTGCCGGAACCATTCCCGAACGAAGTACAATACGCTGACCCTTTTCTCCTGCAATAAAGGAGGCAAAACCTGTGCCAAGTCCGGCACGAGCTTCTCTGCTAATAATATAAGCTGTTCTTTTAAACGGATAGGTTCCTTCGGCTATATAACCCTGGTAAGGCCCGTAAAATTGGGCAGTTGTATCATTATTACCCTCTACTCCTATATCCAACACTTTAATCTTTTTTAAGAATGAAATGGCATTGGTATCGGCATCATCGCTGATCCAATTTACACTGATAATTCCAATGGCATTTTTATTTTTTTCTACATAATCAATTACCTCCGGGTTTGAATTTACAGCAAAACAATTGGAAGGTAATTGATTATTTAATTTTAGGTGCTCAACAATGCAACCGTTGCCCACACATGACAAGATTCTTAGATCGAATAATCAATTGCCCCAGAGAGGCAGCTGGG
>JBEIQI010000147.1:0-7481 GCA_040376605.1 Flavobacteriales bacterium
ATGAGAAGTCAGATACCTTCATTTAGATTGCCAGAAACTGTGCTGAACGAAGAAGTTAATTATATTCTGGATTTAGGAATTCATACTCAATTTAACCATTACGTAAAAAGTTTGAAAGAACTTTTAGCCAAAGATTATGATGCTGTTTTTGTTGGATCAGGGGCACCTAAAGGTAGAGATCTTGATATTCCTGGTAGACAAGAAGCAACGGCAAATGTGCATATCGGGATCAATTGGTTAGCCAATGTAGCCTTTGAACATACCAGTAAAGTTGGTAAAAATGTAATTGTTTTGGGTGGAGGGAATACCGCCATGGATTGTTGCAGAACTGCCCGCAGATTAGGTGGTGAAAATGTGAAAGTAATTGTACGTTCACCATTTGCTGAAATGAAGGCTTCTCCATGGGAAAAAGAAGATGCTCAACATGAAGATATTCCAATTATTGACAACCATGTCCCCAAATCATTTGTGGTTGAAAACGGAAAATTAGTAGGGATGAACTTCGAAAAAGTTCATGCGGTATATGATGAAACAGGGAAACGTAAATTAGTTCCTACGGGTGAGGCAGAAGTATTTTATCCAGCGGATGATGTTTTGGTTGCTATTGGTCAGGAAAATTCTTTTCCTTGGATAGAAAGAGATTTGGGAATTGAATTCGATAAATGGGATATGCCTGTAGTAAATGAACTAACTTTTAATTCTACCAATCCAAAAGTGTTTTTTGGTGGAGATGCTGCATGGGGACCTAAAAATGTTATTACTGCAGTAGCACATGGTCATCAAGCCGCTATTTCTATTGATTTATTTTGTAAGGGAGAAGATCTTACCAAGAGGTTGGATCCAATGGTGAATTTAATTTCCCAAAAAATGGGAATTCACGAATGGGGTTATGATAGTGCAGTAGTAACAGATGAAAGATATGCGGTGCCTCAGGCAGATAAAAAACTGACCTTGACAAATCGCAAAAAGGAAGTTGAATTAGGTTTTGATCCTATTGCAGGATTTAAAGAAGCACAACGTTGTTTAAATTGTGATGCTCAAACCGTATTTACCGAAAGCAAATGTATCGAATGTGATGCGTGTGTGGATATTTGTCCAACAGCTTGTATCACATTTACCGAAAATGCAGAAGCCGAAACGGATTTAAGGGCGATGTTAAAAGTGCCTTCTACAAATATGAGTCAGGATATTTATGTTTCTGATACCTTACCCACCAAAAGAATCATGGCTAAGGATGAAAATTATTGTCTGCATTGTGGCTTATGCGCAGAGCGCTGCCCAACAGCAGCTTGGGATATGCAAAAATTCTTTTATAACGTAACTAAAGCAGGTAATTCATGTTATCATCACCAAAAGTAAACGACTTTGTTGTTCGGTTTGCCAATGTAAATGGAACGGGTTCGGCAAGTGCCAACTTCCTATTTACAAAAGCCATTTTCAGGATGGGAATTCCTGTTACACCAAAAAATATTTTTCCTTCCAATATACAAGGATTGCCTACATGGTATGAAGTTCGTGTAAGTGATAAAGGTTATTTAGGCAGACGAGAGGGCATTGATTTATTGGTTGGAGTTAATCCACAAAGCATGCTCAGTGACGTTCAATCCGTGAGAACGGGAGGATATTTTTTATACGATAGTTCTAAAAAGTTGCATAAGGAATTTATAAGAGAAGATATTAACTACATCGATATTCCTTTAATGCACATGTGTAATGAGGCATATACAGATGCCAGACAGCGCCAATTATTTAAAAATATTATTTATGTAGGAGCCTTGTCGGCTTTATTAGATATTGATTTTAAAGAATTTGAGGGATTGCTTGCGGAACAATTTAAAGGCAAGGAAAAATTAATTCCAATGAATGTTCAGGCTTTACAAATGGGAGTGGATTATGTTCACAAACATTTTAAATATCCTTTGGACATTCGATTAGAAAGAAGAGATTTACTGAAGGATAAAATTATGATGGAAGGTAATGCTGCTTGCGGTTTGGGAGCAGTATATGCCGGAGCAACCGTGGCTGCATGGTATCCCATTACCCCATCTACTTCGGTGGTTGAGGCCTTCATGGATTATAGTGATGAATTTCGTTTTGATAAAATAAATGGAAAGAGAAATGTTGCAATAGTTCAGGCAGAGGATGAACTTGCGGCAATCGGAATGGTCATTGGTGCCTGTTGGAATGGAGCAAGATCCTTTACTGCAACTTCAGGACCCGGTGTTTCTTTAATGAATGAATTTTTAGGTTTAGCTTATTTTGCAGAAGTACCAGCCGTTTTAATTGATGTTCAACGAACAGGCCCTTCAACCGGGATGCCAACCAGAACACAACAGTCGGATGTGATGGAAGCAGCGTATGCTTCGCATGGGGATACAAAACATGTTTTGTTATTTCCTTCAACACCAACCGAATGTTTTGAAATGACTGCTGATGCATTTGACTTGGCTGAAGAATTACAAACACCTGTGATACTTCTTACCGATTTGGATTTGGGGATGAATGACCATGTTACAGATCCATTGGTTTGGGATGATAACAGAAAATATAAAAGAGGAAAAGTGTTAACCGCCGAACAATTAGAAAATGTGGAGAAGTTTGGAAGATATTTAGATGTGGATGGTGATGGAATTCCACATAGAACTTATCCTGGAACACATCCAACAAAAGGGTCTTTCTTTACCAGAGGTACATCGCGAGACGAATATGCGGTATATACGGAAGATGGCGCCGCTTATAAAAGGAATGTGGATCGTTTGATGAAAAAATGGGAAACAGCCAAAACAAAGGTTCCTGGTCCTCAAATCTATCAATCAAAGAATCAATCGGAAAACGGAATTATATTTTTTGGAACATCTCAATATTCCTCCGAAGAAGCCATGGATTTAATGAAGGAAGAAGGAATTATTGTGGACGCCATGAGAATTAAATCATTTCCATTTACAAAAGAGGTGGAAGAATTTGTTGCTTCTCATCAGCGTATTTTTGTTATCGAACAAAATAGAGATGCTCAATTAAAATCATTGTTGATGATTGAAATGAATGCGGATCCTAATAAACTATTTTCAGTTCTTAACTACGACGGTATGCCCATTACAGCGGATCATATCATTAAAAATATTACCAAGGTTTTAGTTCCAAATCAACAACTTAATAAGGCTTAAGATTATGACATATATTCGTCCTAAATTTAGAAATCCCGAATTACCTAAAAATAAGTTAGGTTATACTCAGGCTTATTACGAAGGAGCCTTATCTACCCTTTGTGCCGGATGTGGTCATGATTCTATCAGCGCAGCTATCATTCAAGCTTCTTTTGATTTAAATATTGAACCTCATAAGTTAGCTAAACTTTCGGGGATTGGTTGTTCTTCAAAAACACCGGCTTATTTTTTATCCAATTCTCATGGTTTTAATTCCGTGCACGGCAGAATGCCTTCTGTGGCAACAGGTGCTAGTTTAGCCAATAAAGATTTAATTTATTTTGGAGTATCTGGCGACGGTGATACTGCTTCTATCGGTATGGGGCAATTTGTGCACGCTGTAAGAAGAAACGTTAACATGGTTTATATTGTAATGAACAATGGATGTTATGGATTAACCAAAGGACAAGATTCCGCAACGGCCGATTATGGATCAAAAAATAAATCAGGAAATGTAAATTTATTTGAGTCAATTGATTTAGCAAGTTTAGCGATTGAATTGGGGGCATCGTTTGTTGCTCAAAGTTTTTCGGGAGATAAATCTCAATTGGTACCGCTTATCAAGGCAGCTATGAATCATCCTGGGTTTGCATTTATCAATGTAATTTCTCCTTGTGTTACATTTAATAATAATGTAGGTTCAACAAAATCTTATGACTTCGTAAGGGACCATTTAGAAGCCACCTCTACCTTCGATTTTGTGCCTACTATGACGGAAATCAATGTGAATTACGAAAAAGGGTCTCATAAAACCGTTACCATGCATGATGGTTCGGTAATTCAATTAAATAAATTGGCCGAAGATTGGGATCCATTAGATCGTCAATCCGCTATGAATGCCATCATCAATGCCAAGGCAAAAAATGAAATTCTAACGGGTCTGTTATATTTAGATCAGGATACTCAGGATTTGCATGGACTTATACAAACTACCGATGTCCCTTTAAACCAACTGACGGAGAAAGAACTGTGTCCGGGTAATGAGGCATTGAAAGAGATTAATGCCGGTTTACGCTAATACAAGAATTTATGTCTTTCGGGTCCATCTGGACTAGGAAGGAACAAGTTAAAGTTTATTTCATTATTCAATGAGTTGGCATATAATTCTTAAATGAATTCTGTGTCTGAGTATTAGCAGAACGAATATACTCGGATTCGAATGTTTTTTTGAACCCATATTGCCAATAGCCACTTGAGTAATTAGGATTGAATTGATTGCATCAATAATTTAATATCTAATAGTCAATTAAAAGGTTCAAAAATTATTTTATGATAACTAAGGTTAAAGCAATGTGAACTCGAAGTTTTTTTTCGAGGTGCCTGATTAATTTCGTATAATTGTCTTACAAAATTATATGATATGAAAAAGTACATGTTTATTTTATTGTTAATGTCCTTGGTTAATGGATTGAATGCCCAGGTTGGTTCCCAGGAATTGTATGACGAGTTTCCTGCATTGCCAAGTTCAATGACGAATAATGACTTGAAAGCCATCATATCTCCATCAACCTTGTTAAATGATAAATTAAGTGCTCAGTTAGCATCCTCATTTATACCGGGAGGTATGAATGAATATTTTGTTATTGGTAAATATTCAGCTGGCAAAACCATCCATCTGCTTTATGGTGCGGTAAATTGGTATGATAAGTCCAAAAATGATTATGCCATGAATGTTGCTTGTTCTAGTTTTAATAGTAAAAGCGGAGAGATGGTTTTAGGAGGTTTAAAAAATTATCTATGCATGGTAGGGCAAGATGCTTTAACCAGAGAATCTAGCTTTTCGGTTTCAGGGGACTTAATTACTTTCATTATGAAAAGTACCGATAAGCAAGGTAATGTGGAGAAAGAAACGACCCAATATAAGTTTAGCAAATTCCTAGAGTTTGTTTCGAGAAACTAAGTGATCTTGAACTATCTATTACGAATATTAATTTTCTAAACTTTCTAGGTATAAATCTTCTACTTTCTTTCGTGCCCAGGGTGTCTTTCTTAGAAAGGTTAGGCTGGATTTAATGCTAGGATTTATATTAAAACATTTAATATCTATCGTTCGGCCTAAGAGCTCCCATCCATAATAATCAACCAGGTGATTCAAAATGGTTTCCAGGGTTACACCGTGTAATGGATTATTTTTTTGAGGAGCAGTCATTGATTGTGTTAGGTACTTGATAATACAGTAGGGTTGAGTTTTAATACTACAGAAGCAATAAGTTATTGGACCAATTCTATGTTTTGAAGTGGAGCCTGTATTCGATACATTTGGTTGGCATATGTAAACTCAAGCACTACATCCACCAAAACATTGGGTCCCCACTTAGGACCGCCGCTAGAGGTTGCTTCGATAAACGATCCATTAATACCAATAAAAAATAAATCTGCCGCCCATATTTCATTTCCGTATATAACATATTGTCTTACCAAATGAATGTTGGATAAAATATCCGGACCACTTATTAAATTGAGGTGAATTGTAGAGGTCATTGGCTTACCGTTGTTCTCAGTGGGTGGCATAAAATCCCTCCAAACGGATACATCTAAACTTAGGATTGAACCATTGATATTGATAGTGGTAGGACTTGATCTTAGCTCATCGGCGGATGCACAAGAGTGCAGAAGCATTGCAGTTAACAAAATAACACCTATGAATTTCAATTTTTTCATGCGTAGTAACTAGGCGGCAAATATAACCATTTATGTTCTGCTCTAAGGATGAATCGGATACGTTTTACCGCCCCAAATCGTCTTCAACTAAACCATTATTGAAGATTAAGTTACTAAAAATCAGTTTATTAACCTATCCTAACATTAATTTAACCAATTTGTTATGCATGCATAACAAATATTCATACATTTGGTATTGTGAAAGCGAAAAATACAACCGCATCATTACCTAAAGAGGATACCGTTGACTTTAATATAAAGTTTGCCTGGCATAGCATTAATAGAATGTATAACCAGCAAGCCAGCGGTCATGATCTTACCACTTCAATAGGTTTTGTATTGCTTAATATCGACAGTAAGAATGGAACACCGGCTACGAAAATTGCTCCTTTATTAGGAATGGAACCTCGTAGCTTAAGCAGAATGCTAAAAGCCTTAGAAGAACGTGGACTTATTTGTCGCAAAAGCGATCCGGATGATAAACGTTTGGTAAAAATATTTTTAACGGATTTGGGTCGTCAGAAAAAGGATATTGCCAAAAAAACAGTACGTACATTTAATGAAGCCATTCGGGATAATGTATCAGCGGAAAAATTAAAAGTCTTTTTCGAAGTCATTAAGGATATTCAAAAAATTATAGATAAAAACCATTTTTTTAATCAATAGTATTTCATGGAAACAGCCACATTAGAAAAAAATTCAACTTCAGCAGGAACTTCTGCCAGTGGAATTGCTCACAGAAAAATAAAAAAAGTTGCCGTATTGGGTTCAGGAGTTATGGGATCGCAGATCGCAATGCACTTTGCCAATATTGGGGTGGAGGTATTATTATTAGATATTGTGCCTTTCGAACTTACCGAGGATGAAAAAGCCAAAGGTTTGGGAATGGATCATAAGCTCGTACGCAATAGAATTGTTACTACGGCTTTTAATGGAGCGCTTAAGTTAAATCCCAATCCACTGTATCATAAAAGTTTTGCCAATAGAATTAGTTTGGGAAACTTCGATGACGACATGGCGAAAATTGCCAATGTAGATTGGATAATAGAAGTAGTGGTGGAGCGTCTGGATATCAAACAACAGGTTTTCGAAAAAATCGAAAAATACCGTAAGCCAGGCACATTTATTACTTCTAATACTTCTGGAATTCCCATGGAGTTATTAATTAAAGGAAGAAGTGAGGATTTTCAAACCTATTTTTGTGGAACTCACTTTTTTAATCCGCCACGCTATTTAAAGTTATTGGAAGTTATTCCTTCTTCAAAAACAAATAAAGAAGTGATCAACTTTTTTATGAATTATGGAGAGAAGTTTTTGGGTAAAACAACCGTACTTTGTAAGGATACTCCTGCTTTTATTGCCAATAGAATTGGGGTATTTAGCATTATGGCTTTGTTCCATATGGTAGATGAATTAGGTTTAACACCCGAAGAAATTGATAAGCTAACCGGTCCGGTAATTGGTGGAGCAAAATCTGCCACCTTTAGAACCGCCGATGTGGTTGGTTTGGATACCTTAGTTAATGTGGCCAAAGGTGCAAAAGAGAATTTACCGAACGACGAGCAAAAGGATAAATTTGAATTACCTGGCTTTTTGGTAAAAATGATAGAGAATAAA
>JBEIQI010000358.1:0-2183 GCA_040376605.1 Flavobacteriales bacterium
AAGACTTAATTGTGCTGAATTTCAACACTATAATAAAATTAAAGAAGTGCAATATTTTGTATCTTCGGCTTTTGAAATCGTCTTATGAAAAATCTGAATGAATTAACTGCCATATCTCCCATTGATGGCAGGTATTTTAAAACCACTGCTCCCTTATCGGATTACTTTTCTGAATTTGCTTTGATTCAATATAGAATTAAAGTGGAGATTGAATACTATATTTCATTGTGTGAATTACCCTTGCCTCAGTTAAAGGACTTTCCTAAAGAGAGATTTCATGACCTTCGTGATATGTATAAAAATTTCTCCGAAGCCGATGCCAAAAGGGTAAAAGAAATTGAAAAGACCACTAATCATGATGTAAAAGCGGTTGAGTATCTTATTAAAGAAAAAATGGATGCTCTCGGTTTATCAGATCACAAGGAATTTATTCATTTTGGCTTAACCAGTCAGGATATTAATAATACCGCCATACCATTAAGCATTAAGGAATGTAATGAAAATAGCATTTATCCTGAAATGCAAAATGTAATTAATAAGATTCGGGTATTATCTCATGAATGGAAGGATATTGCCATGCTTGCTAAAACGCATGGACAACCGGCATCACCTACCCGGCTAGGCAAGGAAATGTATGTGTTTTTTGAACGATTGGTGGCTCAGGAGAAACAGCTTATGTTGATTCCTTATTCAGCTAAATTTGGTGGAGCAACAGGGAACCTTAATGCGCATCACGTTGCTTATCCTGAAGTTAATTGGGCCGAATTCGCCAATAATTTTGTGAATGATAGACTTGGTCTTCATAGAAGTACTACTACAACTCAAATAGAACATTATGATAACTTGGCTGCGTTTTGTGATGCTTTAAAACGGATTAACACAATATTGATTGACCTTTGCCGTGATATTTGGACCTATGTATCCATGGAATATTTTAAACAAAAAATTTCCTTACATGAAGTGGGTTCATCAGCCATGCCTCATAAAGTAAATCCTATTGATTTTGAAAATGCCGAAGGGAATTTAGCATTTGCCAATGCCATGTTGGAATTCTTTTCAGCAAAATTGCCAATCTCCAGATTGCAGAGAGATTTAACAGATTCTACCGTATTGAGAAATATTGGCTTGCCTTTGGCACATATTTTAATTGCCTATAACTCAATCAATAAAGGCTTGGATAAACTCATGCTGAATGAAACCAAGATTAAGAAGGATTTGGAGGATAATTATGCCGTTGTTGCTGAGGCCATTCAAACCGTTTTACGTCGCGAAGGATATCCTAATCCTTACGAAAAATTGAAAGAACTAACCAGGGTGCATGGAGGTATCACCCGAGATTTAATCGACGTATTTATCAATTCACTGGAAGTGTCTGATGAAATTAAGAAAGAATTATTGGCGATTACTCCCCACAATTATACAGGAATTCATACGTTCTAAAACCCGCTATGAAAGGACTCAGGCGTTTTTTTAAATATTTAATTCCTTACAAGAAGAATATAGCTGGCTTTAGTGTCCTCATTATTTTTTCTATTTTCTTTGGGATGTTTAGTCTGACCCTCGTTATTCCTTTTTTGCAAATTATTTTCGATAAAGCAGTACTTCCTAATTCACCTCCTGAATTTCAGCTGAGTATTCAATCCATTATGGATAATTTATATTATTACGTTGGTCATTCAATGGGAGGTGCCAGTAAAGTGCATTTACTTATGATGTTGTGTATTGGCATTGTAGTGTTGTTTTTATTAAAAAATCTAACCACTTATGCAGCCATGCATATTTTAGCTCCTATGCGAACAGGCGTAATTCATGATCTTCGAAAAAAAATGTTTTATAACCTAACATTTCTACCACTAGGTTATTATTCGGATCAACGCAAAGGTGATACAATGACCCGAATGAGTGCTGATGTAGTTGAAATTGAATGGACGATTATGAATTCATTTATTTCTTTGGTGCGTGATCCCATACAAATTTTGGCAACCATAGCGATTCTGCTATTCTTTAGTCCCCAGCTTACCATATTCGTATTGATATTGTTGCCAATTAGTGCACTTGTAATTAATAAACTGGGCAGGAGTCTTAAAAAGTCAACCTTTCAGGGGCAAAAGTTTTTAAGTGAACTCATGGTTGTTATTGAGGAAACTTTGGGAGGTATAAAAATTATGAAAGCCTTTAAAGCA
>JBEIQI010000086.1:0-10980 GCA_040376605.1 Flavobacteriales bacterium
AGTTAGCATAAGCAGGATCGTTTTTAGCTAATTGTATAAATTCGGTTTCAAATGCTTTCTTTTTATCTATCGCATTCATTCTTTTTAAACCAATCATTTCACCTTGCCATTTTTTCCAAGCGTTTGCAATTCCAGCTGACTTTGATGAATACTTAATTCTTAGGGCATCGCTGCTGGCCATAGCCGCATGCAAAACATTTAATGAAGCCGTACGCATTTCTATCCGCAAAGGATTTAAATCGTTAGTGGTAATTTCTACTGCTTGTGATGGTAAATACTCCTGTGTTCTTCCCGGAAAACCATATACCATGGTAAAATCTCCTTCACGAACCCCTTTTAGCGAAATCTCTAAACTCTTAATAGGCTTATAAGGCACATTGGTTTCGGCATAATCGGCTGGCTTATTATCTTTATTCGCATATATTCTAAATACCGAAAAATCCGCATTATGTCTTGGCCAAACCCAGTTATCGGTATCACCTCCAAAAACACCAATAGAAGATGGAGGGGCACCCACCAAGCGAATATCTTTAAAAACTTCGGTTACAAATAAATAATATTCGTTACCATAATAAAATGGTCGAATTACTGCAGAATAATGTGTTCCGGCTACTGCATCATTACATAATTTTTTGATGGTATTATCGTAATCGTTCATCCCTTTGATTACTTTATCTGTAACGTTTTCCATGCGAACAATGCGGGTGGCGGTTAATCCTTTATTGGGGATTTCTTCCTTTTTTTCTTTGCTCCAGAATCCATATTTTAAGTAATCATTTTCTAAACTACTATGCGATTGAATTTGGCCAAAACCACAATGGTGATTGGTAATTAATAACCCTTGATCCGAAATGAGTTCAGCGGTACATCCACGGCCGAATAAAAATACGGCATCTTTTAAACTGGAGGTGTTGATGTTATAAATATCATCTGCACTTAAACGCATTCCCATATTCTTCATTTCATCCTCATTCAACGATTTTAGAAGCATGGGAATCCACATTCCCTCAACAGCGTAAACCCTTGTTAAAGAGAATGCAACAAAAAGTATAATTAAACGTGTGGTGGATCTAAATGTATATTTCATATTTGGTGATTATAAATGTAAGGGTTTCAAAATTAATCATTAGTTTTTCTTTGCAATGTACTTCTCTATATCATAGCAAAATTTAACATGCATTTGGGCTATCAAAAAGGAGATCAACATTTCTCGATCCTTACTATTCCCAGTATTGTCAATTTTTTCCACATAATAAAAATCATGCAGTTTTTTAATAGGGTTCAATTGGATCCATCGGCCTAGAAAGGTTATCCAAACATTGTTTTTGGCACTTGACTCATCCTTTTTCTCGATGATCTCGACCTTACATATCAATAATTGCTTCAGACCCTTAAATCCCTTTTGTCCTTCAATGCTTACTGAGTCCAAGTTAAACAGTCGATTATAATTTTCATTCTCATAAAAACTCTTTTTAAATTTTCCGGTAAGGGGCTGGTATTTGCAATCGGATAAAAATTCCTTGAGCTCACGGGAAACAGAGGAAGTATCTTCCATTTCATTGAATTGAACAAATACTCCAATCAACTTATCATCTGGCAATGAGTTTGTCTTGGGTTTTTGAAATTGGGTTTTACATGAAATAAAAACAAACCCCAGGCTCCATAATAATATATAACTAGATCTCGACATTTTATTTAATTCCAGTGCTTCCAAAACCACCATCACCTCTACTGGTCTCTGAAAGAACTTCAACTTGCAGCCATTGGGCAGTTTCGTGTTTGGCAATAATTATTTGGGCAATACGTTCACCGTCTTCCACTATAAAATCTTCATTCGAGAGATTAATTAAAATTACTCCAATTTCCCCACGATAGTCTGCATCAATAGTTCCGGGTGAGTTTAAAACGGTTATCCCTTTTTTAAATGCTAATCCGCTGCGAGGCCTCACTTGTGCTTCGAAACCATCGGGTAGTGCAATAAATAATCCCGTGGGAATTAATCTTCTCTCCAAAGGTTTTAAAACTATAGATTCATTTAAATTGGCCCGAATGTCCATCCCTGCCGAAAGTCCCGTTGCATAATTAGGCAACTCATGTTTGCCCTTGTTGATGATTTCAATTTTTATTTCCATAATTTTTTCTTGTATCGTAAAACTACTTCGCGAACTTGTGTATCCATATTATAAACCATTAATAAAAATGCAGTTAATAATGCCGTGTTAATGGTAAGTCTTACGATAAAATTATCAAATGGTACCTGCATACTTATATAAGCTATACCTATGGAAACCAAAATAAGTGTAATAATTTTTCGAAGGTTGTAGGGTATTGGATAATATTTACGACCTACCAAATAACTTACCATACACATTACAAAATATGCGGCGAGGGTGGTCCATGCTGATGCCATATATCCGTACTTGGGAATGAATAAAATATTTAATACGATGGTTATAATGGCCCCAATAACCGAGAACCAAACCCCAAACATAGTTTGTCCGGATAACTTATACCACATGGATAAATTGACATATACCCCTAAAAATAAATTTGCCATCATTATAATTGGAACGATTTTTAATCCAACCCAGAATTGTTCGTTGGCGATAAAGTATTTAAAAATATCGAGGTATAAATTTACAATAAGGTAGAGCAAACAACATAGCATTACAAAATAGTTCATCACCTTGGCATAGGTCTTCTTGGGTTCTTTCTCTTTGAGTTGAGAAAAGAAAAATGGTTCAGCAGCAAATCGGTATGCCTGAATGAATAATGACATTAATATGGCCAACTTATAGCAACCCCCATAAACCCCAATTTCGAAATCAGCCTGCTCCGACGGCATTGGTAGCAGTCGCTCCAGTAATAGAATATCCAATCTTTCGTTGATAATAAATCCAAGGCCGGAAATAACTAATGGTAGGGCATAAATAAGCATTTGTTTAAGAAGTTTCCTATCGAACTTAAAGGGTATTTTTACCATGATCGGGAAACAACATAACATTTTAACCAAACTAGCAATCAAGTTAGAAATGAAAATATATCCTACTCCAATATCATGGTTATATAATTTATCGATGAGACTGCCCGATTCAATTTCTCCATTTAAAAATAAATTGCGGCAATAAATTAACCAAAACACATTTAAACCGATGTTTACCAAAATATTGAGGATGGTAATTCCGGTAAAAAGTTTAGGTCGGTTTTGTTGCCTTAACCATGCCATTGGTATGGCCGAAATGGCATCTAGTCCAATAATTAAACCTAACCAAACAACATAATCGGCATGGCCCGGATATTTCATAAACTCGGCCAACGGATTGGAGAAGGAGAAGATAAGCATCCAGAAAATACTTGTTGTAGCTAAAATAGAAGCCATTACTGTTGAAAATACAGCAGATTTATCTTCGTTTTTTTGACTAAAATGAAATATGGCAGTTTCCATACCATAGGTAAGAATTACCAATAATATGGCAATATAAGCATAGGCCTTATTGTATTGAGCATATACCGCGGGGGCAAATATGCTGGTATATAGGGGCGTTAAGAAATAATTGAGTACCCTTGCTAGAATGGTTCCAACACCGTAGATGGCCGTTTGCCCTGCTAATTTCTTAAGCGGATTCAATGAGGTAAAGTTAAGTAAATGTACAAAAGACAGGGATATTAAGAATTTTTATAAGATAATGAGATGCTTTAAGAACGGTATTTGTTTATAATTTATAATATTGTAATACTAAACAACGTATGGATTATATGAAAGATTTTAAAACCAAGAGCATAACATTCGCAATGCTTATGAGTACTGCTCTTTTAACAGCTCAAACCGACTATCCAAGAAAAGATTGGATGTTGCTGGATGCTAAAAAAGACAAGATAGCTGGGATGAGTGTTACTCAAGGCTATAGCCTCCTTAAGAAAAAGAAGTCTAATAAGGTAATTGTTGCTGTTATTGATAGTGGCGTAGATTACTTACATGAAGACTTAAAAGAGGTAATGTGGGTAAATGCTGGTGAAGTTCCTAATAATGGAAAGGATGATGATGGGAATGGTTATGTAGATGACATCAATGGATGGAACTTTATTGGTGGACGTGATGGTAAGAATGTTGAACATGATAACCTTGAATTAACTCGTTTATACCGCGATCTAAGTAAAAAGTTCGATGGAAAAAATGGACCCTTTAGTGATCCTGAAGAAAATAAACAATTTAATCTTTACAAAGCGGTAAAGTTATCGTATGATGAAAAAGTAGGTGAAGTAAAAGGTACGTTAAAACTTTACCAGCCTATTTACAATGATATTAAATTCGTAAAAGATGAGATTAAAACTCGTTTTAATATGGACAATGCCACATCTGCTGAATTAGGTGGATTAACGGTTGACCAAAAGGATTCATTATCTAAAAAAATAGAAACGGCTAAAACCTATTTATCTATGGGTTTTGCGTCTGACTTGAATGAGTTATTTGAGGGATTAAAGGGTGCAGTTGACTATTTTAACGGTCAGATGGAATATAATTACAATCTAGATTACGATCCTAGAAATATTGTTGGGGATAATTATAACAATTCTTCTGAAAAGAATTATGGTAACAATGATGTAAAAGGTCCGGATGCTTCTCATGGTACTCATGTTGCAGGTATTATCGCTGGTAAAAGATTCAATAATATCGGTTTGGATGGTATTGCTGACAATGTTCAAATTATGTCGGTAAGAGTGGTTCCTGATGGTGATGAAAGAGATAAAGATGTTGCCAATGGAATACGTTATGCCGTGGATAATGGGGCTAAAGTAATTAACATGAGCTTTGGTAAAGCTTGGGTTAAAGATAAAAAAGTTGTTGATGACGCCGTTAAATATGCCGAATCTAAAGGAGTACTTCTTATTCACGCTGCGGGTAATGAAAATACCAATATTGATGAAGTAACACATTATCCATGCAGAGCAATGGAAGATGGTTCATTGGTAAATAACTGGTTGGAAATTGGAGCTATGGGTTATGATTTTGATATCAAAGCCGGTGACGAAGAAAAACCACTTCCTAAATCTCCAAAGTTCAAGATGATCGTTGGTGACTTTAGTAATTATGGTGTTAAGTATGTAGATGTATTTGCTCCGGGTGTTGACATTTATTCTACAACTCCTGAAAATACTTATGCGTTTTTTAACGGAACCAGTATGGCTGCTCCTGCAACAAGCGGTGTTGCTGCTGTTTTGATGAGTTATTTCCCTAACCTAACGGCTGCACAAGTAAGAGATATTTTAATTAAGAGTTCAACAAAATATCCAAAGTACAAATTGAAAAAGCCAGGAACTAAGGATGAATTGGTAATGTTATCCGACTTAAGTGCATCTGGTGGTGTAGTTAATTTATATAACGCCATTAAATTGGCCTCAAAAATTAAATAGTTTATTTATTTTATTCTTAGAAAAAGCCTTCCGTTCGGAAGGCTTTTTTTATGCTTGAATTTTCAGGATTGTCTACTCTTTTGTGAATATGCCTGATTTAATAATATTGAATTAAAAAAGGCATAGAAAACAACTCCGGCTTGTCGGCTCAGAATATTCTCCGTGAGCATGCACAATGCAATTAATAAGGTAAACGATAATAAGATAGGATCCTTTAATCGAATGGCTTGTACAATTGGATAAATAATCATTATCAATAAAAGAATAAGCCCCAGAATACCATGTGAAATCAAGGAATCTAAATATTGATTATGCGTATTAAAACTATGTCTGCTAAAATCATCTCCTTCGAATTGATAGTAACATTGATTTAATGCCTGTTGTACATTTTGAGGACCTATTCCTGCTAGAAAATGCTCCTTTGATAACTGTAATCCACATTGAGTGATTCCTTTGCGAATGCCCACAGAGTTTTCTTGTTGCTCAATATTTCGATAGGTAAGTCCGGTGAACAATTCCCCCCACCTGGTAAAAATAAACATTCCCAATATGAGTAAGGTAATGATGGAACCTGCAATAAGCCATCTTTTCTTGTTCATCATGCCCAAGAATATATTTTTTCTAATTAAAAGAAATAACATAATTAGACCAAAGGCAATGATGGGCATTTTAGCCGAAAGTAAAATCATATTTAGAAGAAGAATTATTACCATGGCAATAGCCAAAACTTTCCCCCATGTCATTTGTTTCAACTGTAAGAATACCATGATGCTAGCGAAGGCAAAGTATATACTAGCATAGGTAGGAGGTATTTGAGTGTGTTGATTAAATTCGGACCGATACCTAAAAATAAAATCATGTTGCTGATCGTATTGATAAAATGAATCTACAAAAACATATAACAGTAATCCCTTTAGAGCTAATAAAAGACTCCCAATTAATAAAACCCAGGTAAGTTTAATTAGTTGGGATGAATTAAGTTTTATTTGAGATAGGAAAATGGAGATGGGAAATAGGGCAAAGCCCATACCTCGTTCTATAAAATGTTCGCCATTGCCCGGATGTATAAATACGGAGACAATAATTGCCCAAAATGGAATGCTTAATAACAATGATTTGATCAGATTCTTTTGATTAATTAATCGCCGCTTCATAATCATGTCAATTAAACAGAAGAACAACCAAATGCCGATGATATATGAAACCCAAAGTATTGGGAAAAGAAAATATACGGCCACCAGATAACCGGAATATTCCTTTAGCTTATTCATGATGGCATTCGATTCCGGCATGATCTTTTAAAAATTTGGAAATGCTCTCCCGAAAAACTTGAACGGAGAACTTGGCCGCTTGTGCTTCGCAATCTTCGGCTTTAAAAGTATGAATAGCTGATTCAAATTTATAAACTGCATCGATAATTGATTTTACCCCTTGGTGTTTAAAAAACATTCCTGTTTTATTTTCAATTACCGTTTCCAAAATCCCCCCTTTTCCATAAGCAATTACAGGGGTTCCACAGGCCATAGCCTCTACCGGCGTTATCCCAAAATCTTCGTTACTGGCAAATACAAAGGCTTTGGCTCTTTTTAAATAATGTCGTAATAATTCATTCGAATCGTACCGAATAATTTCAATATTAGGAGCGGCTTGTGCATGAATTTTATCATATTCAGGTCCGTCGCCAATTACCACTAGTTTATGATCAGGCAAATTAGAAAATGCCTCTACAATTAAATTCATTCTTTTGTAGGGTACCATTCGGGATGCGGCAACATATTGAGTTCGTGGCGCATTCTTATTATGATAAAAGACATTATCAACCGGGGGGTAGATTACCACGGATTCTCTATTATAGGAGTTCTGTATTCTCTTTTGAATATTGATAGAATTTGCAATAAAAAAATCCACTTCTTGTGCATTTTTATAATCCCATTTTTTTAAGGAATTTAAAATGTTTCCAATCACTATTTTTCGAAGACCAAAATTTAAATTATAATCTTTCATATATTCCCTCCTCAAATCCCATAGATAACGCATGGGAGTATGGCAGTAGCAAATATGCATTTGCCCGGGTTTTTTTCTAACACCCTTTGCAATTGAATGCGAAGAAGAAATAATTAAATCAAATTTTTTCAAATCAAACCTACCGATGGCTTTAGGAAATAAAGGCAAATAATATCGGTAGTTTTTTTTAATTCTTGGATATCCTTGTAGAAAACTTGTTTGTGTTTTTCTACCTCCTAGATAATAATGTCTGTCATCATCACTTAAAAAATCTAACAATGTAAATACTTCTACATCATGATCCTGCAGTAGATACAGAAACTCCTTCAATACCTTTTCGGCACCCCCAGGATGAATTAGCCAGTCGTGAATGAGGGCAATTTTCATATATAAATTAGGAAGTTGCTAAACATTGTGATATTAAATCTACTAATTTTTTCCCTTCAAGCTCAATTTTAAATTGGGCAGCCTGCTTTTTCCGTAATTGAATATCCATTTCCTGGTCGGCATGATTGGCAAATCTTATTAATTCTTTTGCGATGGCATTTGAGTTTAATGGATTAATATATTGAGCACAATTTCCACAAACTTCCCGAAACACCTCAATGTCGGAACATATTACGGGTACTCCCATCGACAAGGCTTCCAGGTTGGGCATGCCAAAACCTTCATATATAGAAGTATTAATAAGGGCTCTAGCATTTCTAATCAAATCGAGGTAAGCTGTATAGTTTAATTCTTGAACAAAAAATATTTTTTGGGAGTTACGGGCAAGTTTATTCAAATCATCTTCACCTTGGTAAATATCATCATGATCACCCCTAATTTTTAACTGATAATTGGGAATATCTGCCTCAAGAAAGGACTTTATCAAAGTTGAGAAATTTTTACGTCCACTAAAACTTCCCACTGAAAGGAAATAGGGATGATCGTTAACTATGGTTGTTTGCGTTTTAATTGATTCAATTGAATTGTAAATTACATGAATTTTGTCGGGGTTTAATTTAAGCATATCTACCAATCTATTCTTAGTAAAATGGCTTACAGCAATTACTTTTTTAGCTGATTGAACTACCTGAGGAATCATGAATTTATAAGCTCTGGCAAATTTATTACTAAACCATTCCGGGTGTTCAAGTGTAGCTAAATCATGAATGGTAACAATTTGGTTGGAATAATATTGAGGAGCCACATTGCCAAAATTAATTAACAATGGAGAACCTTCTTTTTTAAGCCAGAAGGGTAATTCTACCTGTTCCCAAAAAAATCCTTTGGTATTTCCTATTGTTTTTGCGGCTAGTTTATTGGCCAATTGATCATGTAAAATCCCGCGAGGCGAAACAAAATCGATTTTACCCGGAAACTGGTCTTTTAGAAATAGGGATAATTTAAGCGCATATTGTTGAACCCCTGTAATAGGTTGGGTTAAAAATCTACAGTTAACAACAATTCTCAAAAAGTAGGTAATTATTTACCAAACATAAGGAAAAATCGCCTTTCTTTCCTTGGGATAATCAGTAAATTTAGAAAGATACCATTTATGATGGGATATTGCTCTGGGTGCTACATTGGCAACTGTCCAAACAAAAAATGCC
This sequence comes from Flavobacteriales bacterium, assembly GCA_040376605.1. Taxonomy (GTDB): domain Bacteria; phylum Bacteroidota; class Bacteroidia; order CAIKAF01; family CAIKAF01; genus JANWKQ01. The sequence goes on from JBEIQI010000086.1 coordinate 9,012, forward strand.
AATCCGGGTAAACTCCAGGTTAATATGGCAAAGCCAAGCCATTCGATAATTTCACCAAATAAGTTAGGACATGATATCCATTTAAATAAACCACCCACTGGGATCTTGTAACCAGTTTCGCCAGGTTTCCTCAAATGAATCAAAATTCCATCCGATTGCCAATTGATTATCATTCCGGTTAAGAAAATCACCGATCCAATAATAAATCTTGTATCTAATAACCATTCAATAGTATAGTGGGCATAATGTCCAAAATAATAACCCAACAGAAAACCATTCATCATGTTAAAGCCAAGTGCAGAAATCATAATAATTAATGGCATTTTTTTCCCTTTAGTTTTAATTCGCATCGGGAAAATAATAGATCTATTTAGATAATGAAAAGTAAATAATCCAATCATGATGGTAGATACAACATTCCAATCTACATTACCTTGAAAGATAAAAAAGGACAATACCACCAGAACAAAAAACTCCATTAAGAACCAACCTAATTTATTGTCGATAAGGGGTCCCCATTTTTCGGTGGTATGCCTTCCGTACGGCGCCGTTTGTCTCAGTAAATAGAAAAAAGTAATCACCCCAATTCCTATCCAGATAATTGCTATGTATAAGTAGATTTCCCAAGCCATCATTTATTCTTTTATATAACCGTTTTCTTTAAACCAGCTAATTAAATCACGCAATGTTTCTTTAAATTCCCTTGGGTTGTGACCCAGTTCTTTTTTTGCTTTTTCATAACTGATTTTTTCATTTCCGGTTATTAATATTTCTATTGATTCGTTGGTATACAATGGCTCTTTACCGGTTATTTTGGATTGTATCTTAACAAAAGGTAAACCCACCCTGGCGGCCCAAACGGGTATTGTGGGGATTTTAATTCGTTCTCCTTTAATTTCACTTACCATTTGAATGATTTGGCGCATGGTATAAAATTTACCTGCAAGCAAATAATTCTCTCCGGCTCTACCCATGTTTAAGGCATTACATACAGAGCTCGCAACATCTCTAACATCAACCCAATCAAATCCTCCATCAAAAATGGCGGGTATTTTTTTATTATATATATCCAAAATGGCTTTCCCCTGATAGGATAATTTATTTTCAGGTGCACCGGTAACCGAGGTGGGATTTACTATAACAGCATTTAACCCCTTGGTCACCATTTCCTTAACAAACAATTGACCATCTCTTTTACTTTGATCATAGGCAAAGGCCTTTTCATCCACAAGAGCTCTTGTTTCATCTAGTAATTCCTTATTGGGGAGGGCCTGATATGCATGGATGGAGGAGATATGAACGACTCTTTGGATTTTTAAATCCATGGCGGTTTGCATCACATTTTTAACTCCTTCTACATTTACTTTTCGCACTATACCCCCTTTATCTCCATTAATTGAAATCACTGCTGCGGAATGGATCAATGCATCACAACCATCGAGCAGTTTTTCCATGTCTTCTCTGCTGTTAACATGGCCTTTTACATGCTCTATGCCCTGTGATTCTAGGTAATGAGCATCATTAAAAGCCAGGGCTTTTAATTCAATCCCTCTTCTTTTTAATTCCTCCATGACGGATATTCCAACATGGCCGGTAGCTCCTGTTATAGCAACTTTCATTATAAATATATCTTAGTAACAGGCAAACTTACCAATTTTAGTGGGGGATTAGAAATAAATGCCTTTTACCCCAAAAATCCTTACTCTCTATGCAAAATTGCTTTACCTTTGCGAACTTTAAAAGTTCAAGGAAATAAGACCTACCAGGTTCTTGGTTATCTTAATGGAAATGAACAAGATTTAAGCATATGATGGTAAATACTGATATTTGTATTGTAGGAGCCGGGCCTGTTGGGCTATTCGCAGTTTTCGAGGCGGGTTTGTTAAAAATGAGATGTCATTTGGTAGATGCTTTGCCTCAGGTAGGTGGTCAACTTTCCGAGATCTATCCTAAAAAGCCTATTTATGAT
>JBEIQI010000246.1:0-4681 GCA_040376605.1 Flavobacteriales bacterium
CCATATTTTAATAAAGTAAGAATATTAAAATAACCATGTATTTGTGATTTAAAAGAATTTATAGCCGATGGTGATGGCAAATGAGCCATATTTAAAACCGGCCCGAGGATCCTGAAAAATAAAGTTATCCCCATACATATTGGCAAGTCCCCACTGATACCTAAAATCAGCAGTGAAACGCCAAACATCTACACCAGCCCCAAGAATAATTCCTCCGTTGAACTTAGCACCATTATAACTGGTAATGGTAGAATCATTAATGGGAAAAGCTGCATCTTGAACCTTAATTGTATTGGTAATATTCCATGCAAAAAAGCCACCAGCTTGAAGTCTTAAATTAATTAGTTTAAAATCAATAATCTTAAAACCGAATAATAATGGAACTTCTAGCGTATTGGTTTTAGTGCTGTAGTAACGATTTGGATTTTCGCTAAATGTGCCATCGCTACCTACCATGGAGAAATTAAGTTCAGGTTGAATATGAAATCGTTTGATATTAATTCTAGTGAACAAACCTCCTCTAAAGCCTATATTTACATTAGAAAAATAATCGGGCAAACTAGTGCTCAGGGTATTCACATTAACTCCAGCATGCACACCTAGCGTAAATATCTTAGCCTTTTGAGCTTGAACCTGCAGGGAAGAAAGCAATAAAATAGTAAAAACAATTTTTTTCATGGGTTAGCCAAATGTGTCATTGGTTATAACTGCAAAATTCAGAAAAAATTTCCTTGAATAAGAACAAATTTAGATATTAAAGCGGCAGATGTAATAGATAATTATATTAAATAATGGTAATTCTTTTGATCAGAAACATGGAATAAATAAAAAAGCCGGAATAAAGACTCCGGCTTTTTAAATATTAAAAAGTGAAATATTACTCTGCTACTACATTAAAGTTAAACTCTACTTTAACTTCTTTATGAAGCTGAGCAACAGCTTTGTAAGTTCCGATAGTCTTAATTCCATCGTCCAGAATCTGAAGTGTTTTTCTTTCTACGTTGTAACCACCTTTTTTCAATGCCTCAGCTAACACAACGGTATTAATAGAACCGAAAATTTTACCAGAATCACCTACTTTAGCACTTACTTCGATAGTAGCTCCTTGAATTTTTTCAGCAAGGCTTTTCGCTTCAGCCAACATTTTCTCAGCTTTGTGAGATTGTTGTTTTACATTCTCTTTTAGTATCTTCAGGTTACTTGTACTGGCAACCATTGCAACACCATTAGGAATTAAAAAATTACGGGCATATCCATCACGAACATCTACCACGTCATTTTTGTATCCTAAGTTATCTACGTCTTGTTTTAAAATGATCTGCATAACCTAATTATTTTAACATATCTGCTACATAAGGCATTAAAGCCAATTGGCGTGACCGCTTAATTGCTTGTGCCACTTTTCTTTGATATTTCCAGGAAGTACCTGTAATTCTGCGGGGTAATACTTTGCCCTGCTCATTCACCAATTTCAATAGATAATCAGCATCCTTGTAGTCGATGTATTTAATTCCTGATTTTCTGAAACGGCAGTATTTAGATCTTTTTACTTCAATTGGAGGAGGTGTTAGATACCTAATCTCTGAAGTATTTTCTTCTTTTGCGTTCAAATTTGTTGATGTAACTTCTGCTGTGCTCATAATTAAATAGTTTTAAGCTTGTTGTTTAGATGCTTGTTTTGCCCGTCTTCTCTGACTCCATTCAATGGCATCTTTTTCTAATTTAACTGTGAGGAACCGCAGAATTCTTTCATCGCGGCGAAAGGTAAGTTCAAGTTTATCGATGAAAGATCCATCGGCTTTAAACTCAAACAAGTGGTAGAAACCTGTAGACTTCTTTTTAATAGGATAGGCTAATTTTTTTAACCCCCAAGTCTCTTCATGGATCACTTCACATTTGTTCTCTTTTAAGAGTTCTTTGTAACGATCCACGGCTTCCTTCAACTGCTCATCACTTAACACCGGAGTGAGGATGAACACTGTTTCATACTGGTTAATCATTCGTTTTTATTTAGTATTTCTTTATTTAAAAGGGGGCAAATATACACTTCTTATAGCTAAACTCCAAGTTTATCAGCTTGTTTCTAAAAAAAACAAAGATTTCAGTCCTTTGATTTCCTTTATTGGGCCGAAAAATATACTTTAGGCGCCTAATTAAATCGCTATGATTGTTGGTGTTCCATCAGAAATTTTCCCAAATGAGCTACGCGTAGCAGCAACCCCTAAAACGGTTAAACGACTGCAGAAGCAAGGTTTTGAGGTTCATATTCAGCGTAATGCCGGCGCTAAAGCAAATTTTTCAGATAAAGACTTTGAAGATGCAGGCGCCAAACTTGTAAATACAGCTGCTGAGATTTACGGCCAATCGGATATAGTGCTTAAAGTAAAAGAGCCGTCTTTGGAAGAAGTTGCTATGATGCGTGAAGGGTTAGTTATGCTGAGTTATTTATGGCCGGCCCAAAATCAGGAACTTCTGCAAAAATTGGCTGATAAAAAGGTAAATGCCATTGCAATGGATGCTATACCGCGTATTTCCAGAGCTCAAAAAATGGATGTTCTGTCATCCATGGCAAATATCGCTGGGTATCGCGCCGTTATTGAAGGCTCTTATCATTTTGGTAGATTTTTAAATGGACAAATTACAGCTGCTGGCAAGGTAGAACCTGCCAAGGTTTTAGTGATTGGTGCTGGTGTTGCAGGATTAGCGGCCATTGGTGCGGCAAATTCATTAGGTGCCATTGTAAGAGCATTCGATACGCGTAAAGAAGTAGCTGAACAAATTGAATCTATGGGTGCCCAGTTTCTTACTGTAGAAATTGAAGAGGATGGAGCCACAGCTTCCGGATACTCAAAAGAAATGAGCAAAGAATTTATTGATGCTGAAATGGCCTTGTTCGATGAACAAGCCAAAGAAGTAGATATCATTATTACCACTGCTCAAATACCCGGAAAACCAGCACCCAAATTAATTTTAGACTATCACGTTGCCCATATGAAACCTGGATCTGTTATCATAGATTTAGCAGCTTCTTCTGGCGGTAACTGTGTACTTACCAAAAACGGTGAGGTATATACAACCGATAATGGAGTGACCATTGTGGGTAAATTAAATCAATTACCAAATCAGGCTTCACAGCTTTACGGAAATAACCTTTGTCATTTATTGGATGATATGGGTAAAGCCGAAAAGTTCAATATCAATATGGAGGATGCGGTTGTTTCACGCGCCATGGTAACCTATAACGGTAAGATCAACTGGCCACCTGCACCACTTCCCGTTAGTCCGCAAAAAAACAATGCAAATACAAATGTTGTAACTGCAGAGGATATCAAAGCGAAGGAGCAAAAAGACGCTAAAAAACAAGCGACCGGAATGGTAGTTAAGTTATTAACTATTTCCGCTTTTCTAGGTGTTTTGGGACTATTTGCGCCGGCTGAATTCATGCGACATTTTACAGTATTTGTATTGTCCGTTTTTGTTGGATGGCAGGTGATTTGGAACGTATCACATTCATTACATACTCCCTTGATGGCCGTTACAAATGCCATCAGTGGTATCATTGTAGTTGGTGGATTGGTCCAATTGGGAAGTATGGTTGATCCAATGGGAAATTTACCAATCACTATTCTTGCTTCTATAGCCATTTTGGTAGCAAGTATTAATATAGTTGGAGGATTTGTGGTAACTCGTCGTATGTTGAAAATGTTCAAAAAATAAAAGATGATGGATAAAGAATTATTTGAAAGATTGTTGAATATTCAAAATGTAGCTTATTTATTTGCTGCAATTCTATTCATTTACAGTTTAGGTGGGCTATCATCCCAAGAATCTGCTAAACGTGGAGTTTGGTTCGGAATTTTAGGTATGGCCATTGCAATTGTTGCCACTGTTCTCGGACCAAAAATGCAAGGTGGATACCTCTTTATTATTGGTGCCATTGGTGTTGCCTCTTTAATTGGAATTATTCTGGCACGTAAAGTCGAAATGACCTCCATGCCTCAGTTAGTGGCCATTTTGCATAGTTTTGTAGGTCTCGCAGCGGTATTAGTCGGTTTCGGTTCGTATCTGGAGTCATTGAGCCCGGTTTCCGGAGCCATTGAAAAAACCCATACAGAACATATCATTCATCTTGTGGAAGTATTCTTGGGAATATTTATCGGAGCCATCACTTTTACTGGCTCTATTGTAGCTTGGGGAAAATTAGAAGGTAAAATCCGCAGTAAGCCCTTGTTATATCCTGGCAGACATGTGGTAAATATAGTGCTTGTTATTACATGCGCTGTGCTAGGTGTTTTATTTACTATGGCGGATGGTGCGGATGGATTGATCTATTTATATATCATGTCAGCCATTGCTTGTTTTATCGGGGTGATGTTGGTAATGGCCATTGGTGGTGCCGATATGCCTGTTGTAGTATCCATGTTGAACTCCTATTCTGGATGGGCAGCATCAGCAGCAGGTTTTATGCTCGGCAATGATTTATTGATCGTTACAGGTGCTTTGGTTGGTAGTTCAGGAGCAATTCTTTCAATCATTATGTGTAAAGCGATGAACCGTTCTTTTTTCTCAGTTATTTTGGGTGGTTTCGGTGAATCCTCTTCAAGCGGAGAATCAAAAGAAATTGAAGGTGAAGTAACCTCTATCAATCATGATGAAGTAGCTACGTTATTAAAAGAAGCTA
>JBEIQI010000146.1:0-7499 GCA_040376605.1 Flavobacteriales bacterium
AAAATCAGCACCTAAAAAATCAGCACCTAAAAAAGTGGCTTCAAAAAAGGTAACTCCAAAAACAAAGTCGGTTGTTAAAAAATCAGCACCTGTTAAGAAAACCAAGGCTGTAAAAAAAGCTACACCTAAAAAGGTGGTTGCAAAAAAAGCGGTGGTTAAAGCTAAACCAGCTAAGCCTATTCGTACTGCAGGCAAAAAAGTGGTTGCTAAAAAGAAAGCCGTTGCAAAACCTTCGGTGAAGGTTACTAAAAAGGCTAAGCCAGCACCTGCAAAGAAAAAGGTAGCTGCTAAAAAGAAAAGATAAAACTCTTTCTCATTGAAAATGCTAAAAAATAGTTTTGGCAAGCAAGAAAGGCTGTGCTCCGAAAAGGATATTGATTTTTTGTACAAATCGGGCACCTCTTTTTTAAGCCATCCATTGGTATTTTATTATTTAAATAAACCTGATATTTTATTCAGTCAGGTAATGGTTTCTGTTTCTAAAAAGAAATTTAAACGTGCGGTGGACAGGAATTTAATTAAACGAAGACTTAGGGAGGCATATAGACTCAACAAATCTTTACTTACCCAAAAAGTTCATCTTGGCATCGTTTATATTGGGAATGAAAAACTGCCTTTTTCAAATATTGAAAAATCGATGAAAGAAGGATTAATTAAAATTCCAAAGACCTAGGCCTTCCCAAATTTTTTCTCAACGGCTGCAAATCGAAAATCAAAAATTTCTTTCAACTTTTTTTTGATCATAACAGCATTGGCTATATTTCCTAAAACTCCAAATGGAGGTTGATAGTTAACTATATCCTTCATAAGAATGCCGTTGGCTACTTCGCTGATATGATGCTGATGATGCCACATCTGGTAAGGACCATATCGTTGTTCATCTACAAAATATGATAAGTCTTTTACATGCGTAATTTCCGTTACCCATTCCATATTTATATTAAAAAGGGGGCTTACTTTATATTTGATAATCATCCCAGGATACATCTTAACAGGAAGATCTTCGGTAAGAATATGAAATCCCATATAAGCAGGGGTAATATGTTTCAGGTTTTCTGGCGATGAAATAAAATCCCATACCTGCTCCTTTGTTGCGGGAATTATTTGTGATGTGTTTAATGTAAATACACTCATAATTTAAATTTTAATAGTTGATATACCTCCGTCTACATGTAAAATTTGCCCGGTAATCCAACTGGATTGATTGGATAAAAGGAAAGCTGCTGTATTAGCAATGTCATTAGCAGTGCCAATGCGTTTAAGCGGGTGTTTATTGGCATTCGCTTCTAATTTTTCTGGGGTATTAATAATACCTTGTGCTAATGGGGTATTGGTTAATGATGGGGCTATACAATTCACTCTTATTTTAGGTGAAAATTCAGCAGATAAAGATTTTGCAAGGCCTTCAATGGCACCTTTGGATGCTGCAACCAATGAATGGAAATTAAAACCCATTTGAACGGCAACCGTTGAAAATAAAACAATACTTGATGATTCCGCTTTCTTTAATCGTGGCATAAGGGCTTGAATGATTTTTACCGCACCTAAAACCTGTAAATGATAATCAATCATAAAATCTTCTGGAGTAAAGCGGTTGAACGGTTTTAATTGAATGGAACCCGGACAATAAACCAAACCATCCAGGCTATCCGGTAAAAAGGAAAAATCCATGGTTGCATCCAAAACGTTTAGAGGGAAATATTGTAAATTTTTGGTGGATTCTACGGAGCTATTGTGGTAAGTTCCATAAACCATATTATCTGCACTTAATTGATTTGCTAAAGCTAATCCAATGCCGGATGAGGCTCCAATGATTAAATAATTCTTCATATTACATTCAAACAAACATCAAGTGGTTTTGTTTGCGTTGAATAACTGGGCAGTCCTATGTGAATTCCCCGGAACTTGCTCATTTAACTATCATAAGCTTAACTATTGATGCGGTGGAACTGCGTTTTAGCGGTAAGTTGGCCATACGGGTAGGTGAGGACTTGGAGCCGAAGGCGGATAAAGCAGCCATATTATTAACAGAATTTCAATTAAATTAATAAATCATCTGCTTTTGAATCACACAATTTAGCTGTAATATTACGTTTTAAAGTACGCCTAAATCAATTAAATTAAAGGCTCACCTAATAGAAAAGGAATGAAAAAAATGACCAAACAAGCCCGCATATTTCTAATGGGCAGTATTACCGGAGTTGCTATTATGGCGCTGGTTAGTTTTGATAATTATTTTGAGATTTCGAAAAACCTGGAGATTTATTCGGCCATTATGAAAGAACTCAACATTTATTATGTTGATGAAATTAAGCCGGGAGATCTAACCAAAACGGGTGTGGATGCTATGTTAGAATCATTGGATCCGTACACTGTTTATATTCCGGAATCTATGGTAGAGGATCATAGAATGAGCACTACCGGCCAATATGGTGGAATAGGTGCAGTGGTTCGAAAAAAAGGAGATTATGTAGTTATAACCGAACCTTATGAAAATAGTCCGGCACAAAAAGCTGGATTGCAAGCCGGGGATTTAATTGTTGAAGTAGCAGGGCAATCTACCAAAGGTAAATCAACCGATGATGTAGTGAAATTCTTGCGTGGTGCTCCTAATACATCCGTTCAAATGAAAGTAAAAAGAGAGGGTGTTGCCAACGAGGTGGTGATTGATTTAACCCGCGAGGAAATTAAAATTCCGAATGTTCCATATTATGGAATGGTTGATAACGAAATTGGTTATATAAAATTAAAAGGTTTTACTAATAATGCTGGTGGTGATGTAAATGCAGCGCTTACCGACCTAAAACAAAAAAATGCCGGCATGAAAGGAGTTATTCTCGACTTAAGAGGAAATCCTGGGGGTCTTCTTCGTGAAGCAATCAATGTGGTGAATGTTTTCGTAGATAAAAATCAAACGGTTGTAAGTACTAAAGGGAAAGTGAGTGAATGGAATAAAACTTATAAAACGATTAATGCTGCAACGGATCAAAACGTTCCATTAGCAGTTCTGGTAGATAGAGGTTCTGCATCTGCGTCCGAAATTGTTTCCGGCACCATTCAAGATTTAGATAGGGGAGTAATTATAGGACAACGTAGTTTTGGAAAAGGGTTAGTACAAACCACTCGTCCATTAATTTATAATGCCCAATTAAAATTAACTACCTCTAAATATTATATCCCAAGTGGAAGATGCATTCAGGCCTTGGATTATTCCCATAGAAATGCAGATGGTTCGGTTGGTTCTATCCCGGATTCGTTGAGATCTAAGTTTAAAACCAAAAGCGGTAGGTTTGTTTATGATGGTGGCGGAATTTACCCGGATGTTTCTATTAAGCCTAGAAAGTATAGTCATATTTTACAAAGCTTGGTGATCAATAATTTAATTTTTGATTATGCAACCATCTATAAAAGCAAACATCCTGAAATAGCCTCAGCTCGGGATTTTGTTTTAACTGAAGCTGATTATACTGATTTTATTACCTTCTTACAAGATAAAAGTTATGAGTATAAAACCGAAAGTGAAAAGTTGTTGGATGAATTTAAGAAGATAGCTGAAAAGGAACATTATTATAATGATTTGCAATTGGAATTCGATGCTTTGGTAACTAAAAAGAAGGCGACCAAAAGTAATGATCTTCAAAAATTCAAACCTGAAATATTGGAGTTTATTACCGAAGAGATTGTAAGTAGATATTATTATCAGAAAGGGAGAATAGAATCATCCTTTGCTAATGACGCTGAACTAAAGGAAGCGGTAGCTATTCTTAAAGATAACAATAGATATAAGACCATCTTAAGTGAAGGTTATGAAATTAAATTAGTGGATTACGAAGGTGGCGATTTGGAAGAAGAAATGATTATGGAAGAAGAATAAGGTTTACATATAACAGAAACAAAAAAGGAGCTTGAATTATCAAGCTCCTTTTTTTGTGCAAATAATTAAATGTTTCGGACATGAAAAAGGGGCATAGAATATCTACACACCTTTTATAAAAACACTTAATGAAATATTTATGCAGCTACTTTCACTTGCGCTAATAATTGGATTTCTGCTAAAATTCGCACATCTGCGGAAACCAATACGCCACCTGCTTCTAATGCAGCATTCCAGGTTAATCCAAACTCTTCTCGATTAATTTTAAAGTCAATGCTAAATCCGGCTTTGGCATTTCCCCAAGGATCTTTTCCTGATCCACCAAATTCCGCAGGAATTTCAATAGATTTAGTTACGTCTTTTATGGTTAAATTTCCAATGATCGATAAATTGCCATCTGCTTTTTTTGTTACCGAGGTAGATTGAAATTTCATGGTTGGATATTTTTCTACATCAAAAAAATCGGGCGACATTAAATGTCCATCACGTTGCTCATTATTACTGCTTAATGAATTCATTTCAGCTTCAAATGAAATGTTCGCTCCGGTAAAATCTTCATTAGATGAATCAACGGTTACTTTAAAATTTTTAATCTCTCCGCTTACAGTTGAAATCATCATATGTTTTACCTTGAATTTTACTTCTGAATGTGCTGGGTCTAATACCCATTTTGAGTTTGCCATAGTATCTAATTTTATGTTTATTATTTGAATGGTACAAACTTGGGGTAATCAAATGAGACTAAAATTGAACTAGGACAAGAAAGTTATTTGAACCGTTAATAAGTCAAAATTGCAGTGTTTTATATAAACTGCATGCAATTTGTCAGTTAATGTTCATGTCTTCGGACATAATGTCCCAATTATAGACCCAATACCTTCATGGTGCATTTATTGTACATGATACATCAAATAATTACTATAATTATGAACCTTAATAATTTTACCACTAAGTCTCAGGAAGCCATTCAACAAGCTTCTCAAATTGCTTTTGAAAATGGACAACAGGCCATTGAAACCGGGCATATTCTCAAGGCTATTTTTGAAGTGGATGAAAATGTGCTTCCCTTTCTTTTAAAGAAATTAAATATACAACCAGACCTCATAGAAAATGGCTTAACCCCGATTATTCAGGCATATGCCAAAGTTTCGGGTGGACAACCTTATTTAAGTCAGGATGCTAACCAGGCTTTACAAAGAGCAACCTCGTATCTAAAAGAATTTAAAGATGAATATGTTTCTATCGAACATTTACTTTTAGCTATTCTTCATGGAAAGGATTCTGTTGCTCATTTATTAAAAGACAAAGGGGTTACAGAGAAATCGCTGAAAGCGGCCATCACCGAACTTAGGAAAGGAACTAAGGTTACCAGCCAAAGTGCTGAAGAAACTTACAATTCCTTAGATAAGTATGCCAAGAATTTAAATGCCTTGGCTCGTGAAGGAAAATTGGATCCTGTTATTGGTAGAGATGAAGAAATAAGAAGGGTATTACATATTTTAAGTAGAAGAACAAAAAATAATCCTATTCTTATTGGTGAACCGGGTGTTGGTAAAACTGCTATTGCCGAAGGTTTAGCACATAGAATCATAAACGGTGATGTACCCGAAAATTTAAAGGATAAAGTGTTGTATAGTTTAGATATGGGTTCTTTAATTGCCGGTGCTAAATATAAAGGTGAGTTTGAAGAAAGATTAAAGGCGGTAGTAAAGGAGGTACAGGAATCGAATGGCAATATCGTTTTGTTTATTGATGAGATTCATACCTTAGTTGGTGCAGGTGGGGGACAGGGAGCTATGGATGCTGCCAATATTATGAAACCTGCTTTGGCTCGTGGTGAATTAAGAGCCATTGGGGCAACTACTTTAAATGAATATCAGAAATTTTTTGAAAATGATAAGGCTTTAGAACGTCGTTTTCAAAAGGTTTATGTTGATGAGCCTTCACCGGAGGACAGTATTTCTATCCTTAGAGGGATAAAAGAAAAATATGAAACTCATCACAAAGTAAGGATTAAGGATGATGCCATAATTGCTGCTGTTGAATTATCTATACGTTATATCACGGATCGTTTTTTACCTGACAAAGCCATCGATTTAATTGATGAAGCTGCGGCCAAAATGCGGATTGAAATCAATTCTAAACCGGAAGAACTGGAAAAGATTGAAAGAAAAATCATGCAGTTGGAAATTGAAAAGGAAGCTATAAAACGCGAAGGTGATAAGGCTAAATTAGCGAAGCTTACCGAAGAACTGGCAAATTTAAATGAAGAAAGAAACGGTTTACAAGCCAAATGGCGACAAGAAAAAGATATTGTTGAACAGATTCAAAAAATTAAATCGGAAATAGAATCGTTGAAGTTCGAAGCGGATACTGCCGAAAGAAATGGAGATTATGGGAAAGTGGCTGAAATTAGATATGGAAGAATAAAAGAAAAGGAAACGGCCTTAGCTTTTTCACAAAATCAATTGGCCGAAATTCAAGCCAATTCAGCCATGATTAAAGAGGAAGTGGATGCGGAGGATATCGCCGAAATTATTGCAAAATGGACCGGCATTCCTGTATCTAAGATGTTGCAAAGTGAAAGGGAGAAACTTTTACAATTGGAAGCTGAATTACATAAACGTGTAGTAGGACAAGAAGAGGCCATTGAAGCAGTTGCTGATGCAGTTAGACGGAACAGAGCCGGATTACAGGATCCGAAACGGCCTATTGGTTCATTTATATTTTTAGGAACTACGGGTGTTGGTAAAACTGAGTTAGCCAAAGCTTTGGCCGAAGTTTTATTTGATAACGAAAATGCGATGACCCGAATTGATATGAGTGAATATCAGGAGAAACATTCAGTAAGCAGATTGGTAGGAGCGCCTCCCGGATATGTAGGTTATGATGAAGGTGGGCAGTTAACAGAAGCCGTAAGAAGAAAACCTTATAGCGTAATTCTATTAGACGAAATAGAAAAAGCGCATCCTGATGTATTTAATATTTTATTGCAGGTTTTGGACGATGGAAGATTAACAGATAACAAAGGTCGTGTTGCGAATTTTAAGAATACCATTATTATTCTTACTTCAAATTTGGGAAGTCATATCATTCAGGAAAATTTTGCAGACCTGGATTTAAAAGATCATGATTCAACCATTGCAAAAACAAAGAATGAGGTTTTTGAACTCCTGCGAAAAACCATGCGGCCCGAGTTTTTAAATCGTATTGATGAGACGGTAATGTTCCTTCCATTAAACAGATCCAATATTCATGAAATTGTGGAAATTCAATTTAAACAAATAGCAGCCATGATGCTAAAGAATAATGATATTGAATTGGAAGCAACACCTCAAGCAATTGAATGGTTAAGTGAGTTGGGTTATGATCCTCAATTTGGAGCCAGACCGCTAAAAAGAGTTTTACAACGTCGTGTCATGAATGAATTAAGTAAAATGATTTTGGGAGGAACAGTCGATAAGGAAAAGAAGATTATTATTGATGCCATTGATGGACAAATCATTTTTAGAAATGAGTAAGCATTCTTAAACTCCATATATAATCCAATAGCCGATAAGTAATTATCGGCTATTTTTTTGCCGCTACCCTTTCGAATGTTTTGCTATATTGATGGATAAAACAA
>JBEIQI010000163.1:0-6952 GCA_040376605.1 Flavobacteriales bacterium
AGGTTTTGAAAAAATAATCGGATTTAGTGGTTGTTTTTTTGAAGCCATTCCCCGTCATTACCCCTACAGTTATGCATCCTGCAGATTTACCGGCGATGATATCACGTTCATGATCCCCAATCATGTAAGAGTTATTTACATCAATGTTATATTTCTCAGCGGCTTGCAAAAGCATTCCCGGCTTAGGTTTCCTGCAATCACATTCCACCTTATAAAGGGGGTTTTCTTCTGGATAACCTCTGTCTGGGTGATGGGGGCAATAATAAATATCATCTAAATAGGCATGGTCTTGTCCTAAATCAGATTCCATTTTATTATGAATTGCTTTTAATCCTTCTTCGGTGCATAAATTACGGGCTATTACACTTTGATTGGTGACAATAATAGCCAAGTATTCACTTTGATTTATTCGGTGCACGGCCTCTGCTGTACCCGGTAATAATTTCATTTCTAACGGGGATTTTATAAATTCAGAATCATCGTTAACTACACCGTCTCTATCTAAAAAAATCGCTTTTTGTTTTTCCTCTAAATTTCTTCGGAACACTTTACCTGATAATATCGCTTCCTCTACCTTTACCAATCGATCTGGGGTACCCATATCCTTCATGTACTCTGGGGTGCGATATCCATAAAAGGGCAATTGCTTAACCAATTGAGGAAATATGTCGGCTCCGAAATCAGCTTTAACATTGGGTTCAATAAAATTCAAAACATCTTGACTCAAAATATACACACCTGCATTCACAAGGTTTGCATAATACTTTTCATTATCATGTGGCTTGGAAATAAAAGCGGATATTCTATTATTCTTGTCCATTTCCACCAAATCACTATCGTATGGATGATCATTAGGATGGAGGACCAAGGTAGCAGCACTTTTGTGGGATTGATGAAAGTTGATGAGCTTATTTAGGTCCATTTCAACTAATACATCTCCATATATTACTAAAAAATCCTTCCCAAGCTCTTCTTCCAGCCCTTTAACCCCACCAACAGTTCCTAAAGGGATAGTTTCTTCGAAATATTTGATATTCACCCCAAATTCCTTCCCACGGCCAAAATGATTAGAAATGGTATCTTTCAAATAATTTACAGTTACATAAATATCCTTTATCCCATATCTTTTAAGCCATTCTATATGGTATTCCATTAAGGGTTTACCTACCAATGGTAGCATAGGTTTAGGAATTTCCTCGGTTAATTTACCAAGTCGGGTTCCTTTGCCTCCTGCCAGAATGATTGCCTTCAAACTAATATGTAATTATAGGTTTCCGAGCGATATATAAAACTTCAGTTAACGGTAAACCATATCTCTCGGCCAAGCCAGGTTCTAATTCCTTCACCAGGTGATTTTCCTCAACTTCAAATCCTGCTGACTTTAAGCGATCTGCATAATCTTTACCATATAAACGGAAATGATCATCCTGCAAAAACCTTCTTTCTCTTTCTTTTGGATCGGTGATGGTTAAATCCTCGTCGGTTTTTTCCATTTCGTAAATCTGCGGAACTTGCAAAATACTCCATCCTCCGGGTTTCATCACCCGATAAATTTCCTTCATGGCATGCACATCATCTGGAATGTGCTCTAAAACATGATTACAAAAAACAACATCGTAACTATTATCATCAAATGGCATATCATTGATATCCATTTTAACATCAGCCCAGGGACTCTCTAAATCGGCAGTGGTATAATCAAGATTTTTCATTGATTTAAAGCGTTTAATGAAGCAATATTCTGGGGCAATATGAAGGAGCTTTAGATTGGCCGAAAAAAAGTTGGTCTTTATCTGTAAATAAAGCCACATCAATCGGTGTCGTTCTAAAGCCATACTATCAGGACTTAGTGCATTTGCTCTTGATTGCACACGACCATAAGGTAAGAATTTTCGATAGGTTATTCCAGTAATTGGATCCTCATACTTATTACCCCTATATAATAGGCTGATGATTCTTAAAAAGAAATGACTGATATGGTGTAGATACTTACGCGGAATAATCCTCGTAACTATGCTGATAATAAATTTCATGGGTGTAAAGATAGTAAATTGATGAATTAGCTATGGTATTATCGTGGATATTGCCAGAGGATTTTACCGGTTTTGTTATCAATTGAGATTACCCAATTTTGGGGATGAGTAATTATTGTCTCCTTAGGATTGTAAATAGATGTGAAATTGTCTGCAAAGGTTTGTTTTCTGAGCTCAGGGCAGGTCAATTTCCAAACTAACTTGCCTGAATGATGGAATAAATAAAATGTACAGCCAGCGTTGCGGTCATCTGATCCCGACATAACACATACCTCTTTATCCTGGAATATGATCATTGGATTATTGATAAAGTCAGTGCTATAAATTTTTGATATATGATCACTGGTATCAAAATTGGCTTCATAAGCATCTAAGTCAGCCTGAGTAATGAAATTTCTTTGCATATTAATAACATCAGTTAACTGCCATCCCCGTGTAACCTCACCTTCCTGAGTCGTTCCTACAAAAATATCAGGCTGTTTAGGTGTTCGGGACGTTTGATAGTAATAAACATGCCCCCGAGTTGAGCTTTGGGTTGTTTTTACAAAAAAGAAACAACTATTCGATTGTGTCAAACTATCCTCCTGATTGCTGCAAGGTGCCGAAACCTGATGCGTGTTTATGTCAAGACAAGCTGGCTCATTGTATTGATTTACTAAGCTTAATTGATGATGATAGATATAGTTGCTGGAAATGGACCAATCTTTTAAGAAATCAGTAGATTGAATGGTAAGTTCAGTATTGGTAATTTTAAGAAGTCTTACAAAACCTTGATCTCCCTGAAACGATCCCTTTGCACCAATGAGCCATATTTCCTGTTTATCGTTGATAATGAGATCAGGAGCCGTTGGAAGATCATTGTTTTTATCGTTACGTTTTATAAACAGTTTATTCAATTCTTTATTTTCAATGGGATCTGAGAGGTATAACCAATAACCTGTAAGATACGAACCATCATCGTCAGAGGCAATTTCCTCGTACAAACTAATGACTCTTGGTTGGTTATTCATTTCCAAATATTGAATTTGAATCAATTTTTCCCGATTCATTAAATGCGGGAAGAACAAAAATATACCTACTACAATTAATACAGAACTTAAAGTTAAAACGGTTATAAGAATTATCTTTTTGCGAGAAGGGGTCCTGGTATAAGGATTGGTCATGTTAGATTATATATATATCAAATATAACATTGTTAGCGGCTTATTCCAATATAATTACCTTGAATTCACATTCCAGCTATAAAAAAAGGGCTTCAGATTGAAGCCCTTTTTGATCTCTCAATAATATATATTTAATTTTTAATGATTCTACTGCGATGAATCAAGTTAAAATTATCCTGAATAACTATGCCATATACGCCACTGGTTAAAGTGGTTAGATCCAATACATAATTATTTCCTGTAATGATTTTCGATATGATTTGTTGGCCATTCATATCATAAACAAATAACTTAAGGTCTGATGGTAAGCTTCCGGTTGATATCTGCACGAAGTCTGTTGCAGGATTAGGATAGATACTCACATTTTCATTGATATATTCTTCTTCATCAATACCGATGTTACCTGACCATAAAGTCATGTCATCAACCCAAAGTTTACTGCCTACTTCCCCTAAAGAAGCCAAGAAGTTTGATAAATTATAACCACCACTGGACGCGGCTATGATGATAGCTGTATCAGGAGCTTCAGCACTTGTCCAGGTAATTGGGAATTTTACATTTGTCCAGGTAGAGGTTCCGCTTAAGATAACAGCAGACCCATGGCCAATCATATTTGAAACCTGATTAAGTGCATCATATTTTGTAAACATCACCTCAAATTTGGCAGAATCACCTCCAACAGGAGCGTACTTATACCAAGAAGAAAAACTATCAGGCTGAGCCGTATACGGACGTCCTAAATAAAGGGTTTGAGCCACAATATCAATATCTCCGGTTCCAATAAATCCAGGGATAAAATAAGATGTAAATTGTTGACTTCTTAGTCTGGCAGAGTACAATCCAGAGTGTGCTGTATCTGATTTCCAACAAGATAATGGAACGGTTAATGGAGAAGGTAAATCATTCACTTGATTTATTGACCGTAGGAAATGAGCAGCCCTATTGGTTCCAGATCCAGGTTCATCATAGGTGGTACCTGATCCCGTAGGAACGGTGCTCCACTGATTAGAGGTCCAGGTCTCTAAATCTCCATTGGTTAATTGAGCATTGATTGCCAATGCCCCTGAGGTGAATAATAAAAAAGTAAAAGTTAATTTTCTCATATATGTTCTGTTTAGTTGTTGCGAATTAAATTTTGTAGGTAACCTGAAGGGTAGTTAATCTGGGGGCCGCAACACCCATTGGCCTTACCGAATAGGTGGTGCTTAATAAATTATCAATAATAAAAGCAAATTTAAAATTCTTCACTTTATAACTTACTCGGGCATCTAGTACCACGGATCCATTGTTTTGCTGCTGCATAAAGTTATACATTCCATCAAAAGCTAAGTTAGCCAAATCCAGGGTGATAAAGAATTGGTCGATGTTTTCCATAGGACCATAGTAGCGAGTGGTAAATCCAAAATAGAAATTCTTTATATCTACATTTAAATCAACCTTAACGGTATGACGAATTCTGTATTTAAGAATATTATCCGTTGTGTCGGATGCGGTTTTAGAGTAGCTAAGTGAACCATTGTCATCATATCCATAATTTTTGCCTGGTTCCAATGTTTGTGGCATACTATAGGTATAACCGCCAATAAGATCAATACTAATGTCTTTTTTGATGCGATATTGCATAAATACGGTGGCATCAATTCCCCAAATTCTTGATCTTCCTGTATTAAAGAATTTAAATCCAATACTTTCTCCTTGACTACTCCAGTTACCCGCAGAAAACTCTACGAAATTATCATAGAGTTGCCAAAATCCAGCAACATCAGCATATCCAACAAACTTCTTACCGATTTTAAATAGCTGTTTTATCCCAATTTCAGCATTCCAACTGCTTTCTGGCTTAAGCGAATCATTGCTAAAAAAGCCATAACCGCCGGAAAAGGTATTGATATATCTTTCACCAATGGTTGGAAAACGATAACCTTGCCCGAATGATCCTCTCAAATAAGTTCCATCAGTAATTCTAAAATTCATACCGGTTCTAAAAATGGGCTTGAATGCCTCTTTATCATTTACTTTAAAATATTCGAATCGGCCTCCTAATACAAACGAAAGCCGTTTAAAAAACTTCTTTTCTGCCTGTATATATGCCGCTACATTCCAAGAGGTAGAACTACTATCGGGTGTAGGGGCTTTATTAAATACTTGCCCTGCGGCATAAGTATAATTCGATGAGGTTCCAACAATAAATGACAGGTCTTTGGTTAGCCATTTCCATTTCTTCAAGTATCCTAAACTCTTGTTATATTGTAATTCGGCATAAACAGTGGTTGATCGGCTATCCTGAGCCACGTCTGCATCACTATAGCTTTGAAATACCCGGGCTCTTAAGGTAAGTCGATCATTCTTTTTCGAAAGGTAAGTAACATAAGGATCCACATAATACATAAACACCTTAAAGTTGGTTAAGGATCCAGGTGCCATTTTATAAATACCAGAATCCGCATTTTCCCAAAAATAGGATTGAGAATTATGCGCATAATAAAAGTTGCCATTAACTCCAAAGGTTAAACCTTGTACATTTTTAAGACGGAAACGAGTATTAAAGTTTATACGACCTCCTTTATTATATTCGCCTTGGTTGATCCTGGTCTTATCAAAGTCAGGTAATGCACCACCATTAGCCGGTTCACCACCTTTAAATCCTTCATCCCAAATAAACTGACCACCAACCACAAAATCCATTTCTACTTTTTCGCCTTTTCCCTTTATAATTCTTGAATGGTAGAAATTCATTCCTGATTTCATGGGATTAAAGCCTTTCCAGGGAGTTTGATAGCTATTAGCGGGATCATTGTAGATACCCGTAAACATCGTTATCATGGTTTCCGGTTTAGCTTTAGGATAGGCAGTACGAATATTGATCACTCCATTACTGGCTCCAGAACCATATAAAACGGATCCAGCCCCTTTGACCACTTCAATTTGATCCATATTTTCTAAAGGGAGGAAGTTCCATTCAGGCCTGCCCGCATCTCCCCGTAACATAGGAACATCATCGATCATGATTAATACCTTACTCCCTAAACCGGCGGTGAACCCACTGGCTCCTCTTATTTGAGGCTCAGCATCTACAATATTAACACCGGGAACCATATCCACAGCTGCAGCCCCTGACGTAGCATTTCTATTTTGAATAAGAGTAGGTTTAATGAGGGTAGTACTTACCGTACTCTCTTCCAATTTGGTGGCATTTTTATTCTCAGAATAAACATATTCATTTAATTGCAGGATATTCTCCTCCAACTTGATATCCAGGAAGGTGATTTCATTCTCTTTAATAGTAATAGGTTGCTCGAGGGTATTATAACCAACACTTGAAAAACGTATGATATAATCACCAGGTGCAATTTCAATCCGATAAAACCCATCGAAATCACTCACAGTACCTTTCATGGAGTTATCATCAAAGGTGTCGGTTTCATTAATGGTTGGTTTGGTAATATAAACCGTAACAACAGGCAAGGCTTCGTTAGATTTGCTATCGAACACTTTACCTTGCACAGAGCCATTGCCTTGTGAAAATAAGGGGGTAATAAAAAGGGTAAATATAAATATTGCGTAAAGTCGTTTCATTCACTGTATGCTTAGTGCCCTACAAACTTATGAAATAAGCCAATAAAACCAATAGGGAAACGGTGACAAGTTTTAAACTACCAGCGTTTTAGCAGTTTTTTAACGGGAATAAATTAGATTCTTTAAATTTGAATAAATGGGGCCCCATAGAATGCTGCAAATTCGCCAAAATACAACACC
>JBEIQI010000166.1:0-6859 GCA_040376605.1 Flavobacteriales bacterium
ACCAGATTGCTCGATGCCATCTGCATTTAAATGATTATAAAAGTGCTAGTAAGGAGTTTAAGAAGCTTCTAACAAACCCTCCAGAAAACCCACTTTACCATTATGAATATGGTAATTTATTGAAATCTGAAGGTTTATATGAAGAAGCCAAAGTGCAATTTCAAGAATATATTACGAAGGCCCCAGAGGATGAAAGAGGCACTATTGCTTTAAAATCATGCGATGACGCCATCAATTATATGAAAAATCCTACTTGCCATAAGGTAGAGAATCAAAAAGCTTGGAATACTAAGGAGTCTGACTATAGCCCTATTATTGCTGACAAGAAAGGTACCGAAGTTTACTTCACCTCCAATAGAGAGAAATCAGTAGGAAAAGCAAATCCTTTATGGGATATGTTAAATGAAGATTTTTACTTTTCTAAAAAAGATAAAAAAGGATCTAAATGGTCTGCTCCTGCTTTATTAGAAAACGCTGAAGAAGTAAATACCGCCTATAGTGAAGGTTCTGGTGATATGGATAAGAAATATTCTACCTTATACTTCTCTCGTTGTTTTGGAGACAAAAAAGCCGGCAGCGGTTGTAGAATTTATCAGGTTAAACAAGTGGGCAACAAATGGGATGCTCCAACTCAAATAGCATTATTCCCTGATTCATTTGTTTGTGTTCATCCTACCATTAGTGGTGACGGTAAGTATATGATCTTTTCATCCAATTACCCAAATGGCAGTCAGGGTGGTATGGACCTGTGGATGGCCAATTACAGCAAAAAAGAAAAAACTTTTGCAAATCCTGTAAACATGGGTCCAACTATTAATTCACCTGCTCATGAGATGTATCCATATTTAAAAGCTGATGGTGCATTATTTATGGCCTCAGACAGGGTGCAAGGTTTGGGAGGATTAGATCTTTATGTTTGTAGCAAAAAATCAGGAGAAAAAGTAGAATTTAATAAACCTGAAAATTTACAATATCCTTTAAATTCAGAAGGTGATGATTTTGGAATCGTATTCGAAATAGGTAAGGAAACAGGGTATTTATCATCCAACAGGAAAGGTGGTCGCGGCCATGATGATATTTATTCTTTTAACGCTCCAGAAGCTAAAATTATCTTAAGTGGAACCGTTCGTGATGCAAATACCAAGGCAGTGTTGCCAGGAGCTACGGTAGTTATGGTAGATGGTGCTGGAAATAAGTTCGAAACCACAACAGATGCAACTGGATTTTACAAAAAGGAGATTCCTTTTGGAGTTTCTTATGAAATGGAGGCTACCAAAAAGGATTATTTTAATAACT
The DNA here is from genome assembly GCA_040376605.1 of Flavobacteriales bacterium. Lineage (GTDB taxonomy): Bacteria > Bacteroidota > Bacteroidia > CAIKAF01 > CAIKAF01 > JANWKQ01. The sequence continues at coordinate 1,297 of JBEIQI010000166.1, forward strand.
GGAATCGTGCTAGTACAAGCGATTTAGATCCTTTAAAAGTTTGTAATGACACCAATATAGTTGCAGATTTCTTACTTAAACCTATTGAGCCTTTAGAATTCGAAATCCAATTTGAATTTGATAAACCAATCATGTTCAAACAATTTGTAGATTCTGTAGATATCATGGTGTCTATTTTAAAAGACAATCCAACTATGGTTGTTGAAATTGGTGGATATACCGATAGCAGAGGTAACGATGAGTATAACCAAAAATTATCTCAAAGTCGTGCCCAAGCAGTTACGGATTCGTTAATTGCACATGGAATTCCTAAAGAAAGAATTGTTCCAAAAGGTTATGGTGAGGCGGAACCGAGAACCTTGCATAAGGACTTTACTGGACCAACGTCAGGATTTATTTTCCCTAAGGATACCAAATTAACCGATGAGTACATTAATGCCTTAGATGATAAAACAGAAATGGGTAAAAAGAAATTCGAAGATGCTCATCAGTTTAATCGTAGAATTAGTATGAAAAAACTAAACGATGATTATAAAGTTCCTGAAAATAAAGTGGATAAGGAAGATAATTAGCTTAAATAGATATTTATTAAGAGCATGCAGACTTTCACGTCAGCATGCTCTTTTTTATTCCCGCCTGCTGGCAGGTAGCTTTTTACCAAGCCCGAAGGCGAGCTAACAAAAACAAATTAAAAAGAATATATTATGAATAATAATATTTCAAAATACGAGAAAAGAGGGGTTTCGGCCGACAAGGAAGATGTGCATAATGCCATTCAAAATTTGGACAAAGGCATGTTTCCAAATGCATTTTGCAAAATACTTCCTGATTTAGTAGGCAATGATCCTACATACTGCAACGTTATGCATGCGGATACTGCAGGAACAAAAACTTCTCTGGCCTATATGTATTGGAAAGAAACCGGAGATTTATCAGTTTGGGCCGGAATTGTTCAAGATGCCATTGTAATGAATCTGGATGATATGGCATGTGCAGGTATCGTTGATAATATCATTTTGTCTTCTACTATTGGCAGAAATAAAAACCTGGTAAATGGCGAAGTAGTGAAAGCTATCATCGATGGTACTTCTGCATTTATTGCGAACATGAAGGAATTTGGTGTGACTTTAACCCTTGCCGGTGGTGAAACAGCCGATGTTGGGGATATTGTAAAAACCGCCGATGTTGGATTTACAGCATTCGCCAGATTTCCAAAATCAGATATAATTGATATTAAAATAAAACCTGGGAATGTAATTGTAGGATTTGCATCCTATGGACAAGCCAATTATGAATCCTTTTACAATGGAGGTATGGGATCTAATGGCCTTACATCAGCCCGACACGATGTCTTCTCGCATGAATATGCCAGCAAATACCCCGAAACATATGACCATTTGATTGCCGAAGAATTGGTGTACACCGGCAAATTAAAACTTACAGATATTGAGCCCCAAACAGGAATTAGTGCAGGCAAATTAGTTTTATCCCCAACCCGAACTTTTTTACCAGTTTTAAAACCGGTGATAGAACAATTTAGAGCAAAAATTGATGGTATTATCCATTGCACCGGTGGAGCCCAAACCAAGGTTATGAAGTTTGTAAATAATGTACACATCATTAAAAATAACCTATTACCAGTTCCTCCCCTTTTTGAAATGATTCATGCCCAATCAGGAACACCATATCAAGAAATGTTTAAAGTGTTTAACATGGGAACCAGGCTTGAAATTTATACCGATAATGAAACTGCTCAATCCATTATAAAAATTGCAAAAAGTTTTAGCATTGATGCGCAAATTATTGGTTATGTTGAGGCTAGTAATAATAATCGATTAACGATTGAATCTGAATTAGGTAAATTTGAATATTAAAAATTGATGTTGTTTCGGAGTATTATCATTCACCCTTACAACAAATAAAAAAAATTATGATTGATAAATTAGAACTAATAAAAAAACGCTGGGAAGATGTTGGTGAAATGATTACCGATCCATCGGTCATTTCGGATCAACAGAGATACGTAAAACTTAACAGGGAATATAAGGAGCTTACTCTGATTGTAAATACTTATAATGAATACCGATTAACCATCAATAATCTTGACTCTGCCAAAAAAGTACTGGAAACCGAGAAGGATGAAGACTTTAGAGAAATGGCAAAAGCCGAAATGACGGAACTTCAGGAGAAAAAAGAAAAATTAGAAGAAGAAATTCGATTTCAATTAATACCCAAAGATCCAGAAGACAATAAAAATGCAATTATGGAAATTAGAGCTGGAACGGGTGGTGATGAAGCAAGTATTTTTGCCGGGGATCTATACCGAATGTACAGCCGTTTTTGTGAAAATAAAGGCTGGAAAGTGGTAACCACCGATTATACAGAAGGCACGGCAGGAGGTTATAAGGAGGTAATTATGGAAGTGGAAGGAGAAAATGTTTATGGGGTTCTGAAATATGAATCAGGAGTTCATAGGGTACAGAGAGTTCCAGAAACAGAAACCCAAGGGAGGGTTCATACCTCTGCTGCAACGGTGGCCGTTCTTCCAGAAGCTGAAGAGTTTGATGTAGAAATAAATCCGGGAGATATCGATTTTCATGCGTCAAGATCAGGAGGAGCTGGAGGACAAAATGTAAACAAGGTGGAAACCAAAGTTCAATTGACGCATAAACCAACCGGCATTGTTGTTGTTTGCCAAGTAGAACGATCTCAATTAGGAAATCGAATCAGAGCCATGGCAATGCTTAGAAGCAAATTATATGATATAGAATTAGCTAAACGAGTAGGCGATCTTTCTGCAAAAAGAAAAACCTTAGTTTCAACAGGTGACAGAAGTGCCAAAATCAGAACCTATAATTATCCTCAAAGCAGGGTTACTGATCATCGGATAGGTTTATCTACTCATAATTTACCTGCATTTATGAATGGTGATATCAATGAAATGATTGAAGCATTGCAAATGGCTGAAAATGCGGAAAAACTTAAGGAAGGGGCCACTGCATAAAATTAACTCATCTTTAAAATGATTAATCGAAAATAAATGAATAGGAGTAAACTGATTGAGAAAATTCACCAACAAAACTCATTTTTATGTGTTGGTTTGGACACCGATATTGATAAGATTCCAGTTCATCTAAAAACATATGATGATCCTATATTTGAGTTCAACCGAAGGATCATTGATGCCACTAAAGAATATTGTGTTGCATACAAGTTGAATACCGCCTTTTATGAATCGCTTGGAGCCGCAGGTTGGCAATCCATGCACAAGACCTTCGCTTATATCGGCTCTTCCCATTTTACCATAGCAGATGCTAAAAGAGGTGATATTGGTAATACTTGCGATATGTATGCCAAGGCTTTCTTCCAAACCATGAAGGTTGACTCCATTACACTTGCACCTTATATGGGCAAAGATTCTATTGATCCATTTTTGAAATATAACGACAAATGGTCCATCATTTTAGGATTAACCTCTAATCAAAGTGCAGCTGACTTTCAATATTTAGAAGACAAGAAGGGTCAGCCATTATATAAACATGTAATAAAAACAGCCTCTAAATGGGGTAATGATGCCAATATGATGTTTGTAGTGGGTGCTACCAAGGCCGAGATGCTCCAAGAAATTAGAGAAATCATTCCAAATCATTTTCTTTTGGTTCCGGGGGTTGGTGCTCAGGGAGGATCATTAAGTCATGTGGTAAAGTTTGGTAAGAATGAGGATATTGGATTGTTAATTAACTCGTCAAGAGGAATTATTTATGCTTCTGATGGCTTGGATTTTGAGGAAAAAGCTGCAGTAGAGGCAAAAAAAATGGCCATTGAAATGGCCAGTCTTTTGTAAGTAATTAATTGTTTAGCTTAAATGCTTAAATAAACTTTATAAGCTGAAAACATGGCAATGGCAGTTACAAAAGTTATGATCATCACCTCAACCATGCGACCCAATTGTTTTGTTTTTTTGTCCTCAATATGAGTTGTTAACTCTTCATGTTCCATATCAGATTGATTAGCAGAATACAAATTATCTTCACCGGCATTGCCTGAAGATAAAATTTCAGGTTTCCAATTGTTTGACATCGCATTCATATTTTTTATTTTTAAAAGATTAATGACTGTAAGTTAGGTATTAAACGAAGGCTTGTCAAGTTATATTTTGTGATTAAATTGTTATAATGAGTATAAGTGCCATTTTAATGATTATTAAAACAACCTGAACTAGAATTGCGCCTAGTTATTTTTTGCTTGATATTTAGTCCTAAAAAATAATAAATTATTATTTATCAGGTAGTTACAATAATAATTCCGTTTAGTATAAAGAATAAACCTTGATCTAAATTTTAAATAAAAAATTAATAAGAATGATGAATTATCATGTCATTTGAATCGCAAAAAATTAATGTGAAATGCATATATTCGAAACAAATAAATTAAATCAACCTATAATTAAACCTTAAAAGTAAATTGGCCTAAATAATAGACTGGCTTAAAAAACATTTACAAAAAATTCCTTATAATACTTTCTCGATATATTTTTTGAATTCGAATTTAAATCCAAGAAATAAATAGGTTGCCATATCTACTTTATCCTTTAACTCATTGAACTGATCTATTGTTTCCTTTTCCACATGACCTGCATGAGCCTGTGTTTCAACAGCAACAAGATGTATATATTTATCAATCTCATGCTTTAGGTCGCTAATTTTCTCATCCTGAATATCCAATTGATTTTGAAATTTCTCTACATGTTCCAATATAGATTGAGTATTGTTCCTTTCTGCAACTTCGTTGAGTCTATTTCTGAATATTTTAATTTCATCTTTGTAGAAAGCCAAGGTGTTTTTCCATTCTTCATGTTCGTTAGACACCTTTTTTATACTTGTTTGCATAATTGTATGGTTATATGATTTATAGGACAAATGTAAATGCATAGCTACCATATAAATATGATGCTCGTCAGGAATTGGAAATAAATTTAAGACAAGGCTTGCTTTAGATCAGCTAATAAATCGTCTACAAACTCAATACCAACGCTTAACCGAAGTAAATTATCCACTACTCCTACCCTTTCCCTCTCTTCTTTAGGGATGGAAGCATGAGTCATGGTGGCCGGATGATTCACCAACGATTCTACCCCACCTAATGATTCTGCCAATGAAAATACCTTGAAGGAAGCGGCTATTTTGAAAGTTTTATCGAGATCCGCATTTTTTAATACAATGGATATCATTCCCCCAAAGTCACGCATTTGCTTCTTAGCTATTTCGTGATTGGGATGATCGGTAAACCCTGGCCAATAGACTTTTTCGATGGACGGGTGTCCTTTTAAAAACTCAGCAATTTTTTTTCCATTATAACAATGCCTATCCATCCGAACATGCAAGGTTTTTAAACCACGCAACACCAAGAAGCTATCCATAGGTCCGGGCACCGCACCACAAGAATTATGTATAAAGGCCAATTGTTCGTATAATTTATCATCATTCATGCACAAGGCCCCCATGATAACATCACTATGCCCACCAAGGTACTTTGTTGCCGAATGCATCACAATGTCTGCTCC
>JBEIQI010000268.1:0-4105 GCA_040376605.1 Flavobacteriales bacterium
ATCTCATGTCGGAACATTCAGATATTACCATAAGAAATAGAGCAGCCTGGGCCATTAGTTATATAGTTGAAGTCCATCCTGAATTGATGAACCCATACTGGGGTATCATCGTGAAAGAATTAGTTAACGAGGTTACCTCTGGACCTGTAAAACGCAATATCACCAGGCTACTCCAGAATATTGACATTCCCAAAAGGTATCAAGGAGAAATTATCCATAGATGTTTCGAGTTGATGAATAACCCAAAGGAAGAAATCGCTGTAAGGGCATTTTCGATGACGGTTATCGGCAATTTGCTGAGTTCTTACCCCGAATTATCCAACGAATTAAGACTAGGAATTGAAGAATTGTTACCCCATGCAAGTGCTGGATTAAAGAACAGGGCGGGTAAAATTCTAAAAAAGTTAATACGCGAATAAGTTCCTTAATGCTTCAGCCACTTTGTCGGCATTTGGCAACAAGGTATATTCTAAGGTAGAGTTAAGCGGTATAGCAGGTGTAGTGCCAGAGCCAAGTGTTTCAACCGGTGCATCCAAATATTGAAAACATTGTTTTTGAATACGACCCGCCAATGCTTCAGCAAACGAATTTTTTAAAACTTCTTCGGTAAGGACCAAACATTTGCTATGATTTTTTACCGATTGAAATATGGTTTCTTCATCCACCGGGTTCAAGGTTCTTAAATCTACTACTTCTACCCTACTTGGGAATTGTTTAGCGGCATTTTTCGCCCAATAAACTCCCATACCATAGGTGATTATTGTACAAGTATTGCCTTTATCTATTTCCTCCAATGAAGCTTCTAAAGCAATTCGAGCTTTTCCAAATGGAATGATATAATCTTCATCGGGTTCTATGGTTTTTGCATCTTCTGTACCTTTAAGTTTACTCCAATAAAGCCCTTTATGTTCGAAGATAACTATCGGATTTGGGTCGTAATAGGCGGCTTTGATCAGACCTTTCAGATCAGCTCCAGTACTTGGATACGCTACCTTAACCCCATGGATGTTTAATACAACCGATTCAACACTGCTACTATGATAAGGACCTCCACTGCCGTATGCACCAATAGGAACCCTCAGGATCATACTTACCGGATACTTACCGTTACTTAAATAATTTGATCTGCTAACTTCAGTAAATAATTGATTAAGTCCGGGCCATATATAATCTGCGAATTGCACCTCTACAATGGGCTTTAAACCAACAGCACTCATACCTACTGTACTACCTACAATAAAGGCTTCTTGAATAGGTGTATTAAAGACGCGATCATCTCCAAATTGTCCTGCAAGGGTAGCTGCTTCTCTAAACACTCCCCCTAATCTTCTACCCACATCCTGACCATAAAATAAACATTCAGGATGGGCGGTCATCAATTCACGAATGGCGAATAATGCACTATCTACCATAACGGTGGGTTGTTTACCTACCGGCTCCCTTTCGCCTTTCTCTATCAATATAGGTGTTGGCGCAAAAATATTTGTCATTAAATCTTCTGGACGGGGATCTTCTGCCAATAATGCTTCATTATAATCCGATGCTACCTCATCAATAGCAGCTTGGTTAATTTGTTTGAGATCAGCCTCCGAAAAGCCATTTTTTAATAGATAATCCCAAAATTGAGGATATGGATCACGTTTATTCTGATCCTCCAAGTCATGGCGATACCATTCTTTACGAACACCACTGGTATGATGATTCAATAAAGGAACTTTAGCATGGACTAAAAATGGACGCCTTTCCGTCCTCACCGTGTTTAATACCTGTTGAAATTTAGTAAATGATTCATGAAAATTAGTCCCATCAATTTGAACAACTTCTAACCCTTTAAATCCTTTGGCATATTCAGAAGCATCATTGACCCGAAATTCTGAGGCATGTGCAGAAATATCCCATTCGTTGTCTTGTACTAAATATATGATTGGCAGCTTTTTAAGCACTGCCATTTGAAACGCTTCTGCAATCTCCCCTTCGGTAATAGCAGCATCACCTAACGAACAAACAGCTACTGGTTTTTCATTTTCTTTAAAATTAACTAGTCCTGCTTTTTCTTTATACTGCAATCCCAATGCGATTCCAGTTGTCGGAATCGCCTGCATACCCGTAGCGGATGATTGATGAATGATCTTTGGTTTATTTTCATCCTTTAGAGATGGATGGCAATAATAGGTTCTTCCGCCACTAAACGGATCGTCCCTTTTAGCTAGAAGTTGAAGCATACAATCATAAGGACGCATGCCTATGGATAATAAAATACTGTCGTCGCGATAATATGGCGAAACATAATCTTGGGGCAAAAGCTGCAATCCTACAGCAATTTGAATAGCTTCATGACCCCTGCTTGTTGCATGCACATATTTAGAGGTAATGGCTGCATTTTTTTCATAAATTTCGGCCATGGCCTTTGCTTTAGCCATTAGGCTAAAGGCCTTTTCAAGCGTAGATTTATCAATAGTTGGGGTGGTTGAGCTGATTCCTATTTTTTCGATGATAGACATGTATTTACAACAAATTCTCTACTTGCAAATGTAATAGAATAAACATAAAATGAAGTTCGTTAAGCAAATGACTTTAAAAACTATGTTTTATTAGGGATTGTTGGTTATTTTTGCTTTAATTAAAATATACCATCAAATGCCAAAATCATTGTATTTATTTTTAATATTGGTTGGACTCACTGCCTTCGCTTGTACACCTGCGCAATCCGTTTCCGGCTCGTATAATGGTACTTATTCGGGGTCGGGTTTAAATGTTAATTCGGGCAATGCTACGGTAACCGTTACAGGTGTTGGAGATAATTTGGTGGATATTAATTTAAGTTCTGTTGGGAATCCGGGATATTCTTCAGACAATGTAGTGGTAACCAAATACACTATTTTGGGTTTTACATCTTACGACTTAGCCCTCAATGTTTATCCATGGACCTTAGATGGAACGATGTATGAGCTTGATAACTCATTAGATTATACTTTAAGCAACGATACTTCTTTCTTTTATCTGAGCTTTGATGGAAGCAAACAATAACATATTCTATTTCAAAACAAATCCTTATATTTGAACTATAAAACAAAAACTATGAAACTAATTAAATCTCTATTTGTAATTGCAGGTATTACTGCTCTTGCATCATGTGCAAAACCATCTGAAAAAGCAGCCGGAACCTATAATGGTACCGCTGTTGTAAATAGCACTTCCTATAGCGGAACATCTATAGTTACAGCAAACGGTGATAATAAAGTTAACATTCAAACTACTGCTAATAGTGTTACCTATACTGTTAACGACGTAAATGTAAGTCTATCCAATGACGTGGCTAGCTTTACTTATACAAGTAGCACTACCACTTCAGGTGCTGTTACTGCCTTAACTGGAAATGTAACAGGTAACAATATTACCTTGGCATATACCATTATGCTGGCGAATCCTATTACCTATCCGATAGCTTTTACCGGAACCAAATAATTTTTATTAAATGCTAAAAAAAGCCCATCGTAGATGGGCTTTTTTTAATCATAATAATTGATTTACTTAACATAAAACTTAAGTTATGAATAAATCGAATTGGGCATTGGCCCTTCTTATCATTGTGTTTTTGGCCTCTTGCCAAAGTGTAGCCGAGAAAGTGTCAGGAACTTATAGTGGAGGTACTTGGACAGCTTCGGGTCCTGGTTTTACAAACTCATCAGGCATTGGAAATGCTCAATTGGTGGTTAGCCCAGATGGAGCAGCCAGGGTTGACATGGTATTTACCTCTCCGGGTAATCCCAACGTTACTATTCAAGATGTGGATTTAACCGATCTTTTCGGCACTTATATTTTTAATCTTGGTAACGATAACGGAGGAACCATCAGTATCAATGGAACCATTGCCGCTGGTATTTTAGTAACGACCTACGATAACAGTGTTGATAGTGTTGATTTATCCTTAGCTAATTTTACAAAATAATTTTTAAAACATGAAGAAATTTAGTCTTATCTTATTATCGCTTGGCGTTGGTTTAGGTTTGTTAAATGCTCAAACCGTTGATGAAAAGAAATTAGAAGATGGTATTTATGCCAAAATATACACTGATAATGGAAATATCCTTATCAAGTTGCACCA
>JBEIQI010000287.1:0-3511 GCA_040376605.1 Flavobacteriales bacterium
CACTTGGCCGTTGGCATCAAAAACCACTTCTTTATCAAATGGATCAAAAGGCCGGGCAATACTATTAGCAGGGGGAGTATAGTTGAGTAAGTTTTTAATACCTGCATAAATTTCTAAACCCATTTTAAATTTTTTGGTGATTTGAATATTCTGAATGCTGTACCAGGGAGAATTGGCAGGTCGGTCATCCAAAGGACCCAGTAGGGGTAATTTCATCGGTCCATATAGATTTCCTGTATAATCAATCGATAAACCTATTTTGGGAAATTTATATCCAAGGTTCCAAACTCCACTAAATTGTTCGGTTAATAATTGTCTTCGCCAAACATTATTTTCGTTGATAGAAACATCCATGGCGGTAGCACCCAAAATAACACTTAAATTTTTCCAACTAATATCCATATTAATAGATCCTCCCGTTGATTGTGCAAAGCCATCAAGATTTCTATAAATGATTTTATTCACGTTTGTTTCGTAATCCGGAATAATTCTATTGGTGAAATAGGTGTACCAAGCTGATATATCTAAACTAATACTAACATTTTTCTTGTTATATATTTTTTTTACAAAGTTGATATTTCCATTCCAGGATGTTTCGGGGAGTAATTGTTCTTCGAATACGGTTTCTCTGGCTCCCGTTAAAGCGGCATGATCTTCCGTAAAAACATTGGCAACCCGGTATCCATTTCCAAATCCCACTCGTAATATGTTTTTTTGATTGGCCGAACTCCATTTATAATTTACTCTCGGACAAACAATACTCCCATGTAAGGTATTATAATCGTAACGTAAACCCAGCAGAAGTTTATGTTGTTCGTTAAAACTAATTTCATCTTGAATAAATATTCCGGGTAAATGGGTAACCGATGGTTTGTTATCAGGAATGTTGATGGTGTCAAATTCACTGGTAACGGGTGTATTGTCATCATAATAAATAAATCGATAAGTAACTCCGGCTAATAGATGGTTATACCTACCAATTTTTTTGTTCCAGGTAAATTGACCAAATGCAATGTACTGACTTGCTTGAAAGGAGGTAGTTCCGTACATCGAATTTTGATTATGTCCGTTGCCACTGAATTGGAATTGAATATTTTCTTTTACCGGAAGTTGATAAGTTCCAAAAGCTTCCCAACGTGTGGTATAAATACTTTCGGCATAAATGCTATCTCCACCGCGAAATACAGGATTCCACTCGATGTTTCCTCCCCACCGATCTTCATAAATAAAACGGCCTGCAAGGGTAAATATTCTATTATCTTTTCTATCAAAACTCCATTTATTAAAAGCGGATATTCTATGTTGCAAGGTAATATCGGTAAATCCATCCTGATTGTTGTCGATAGGAATTTGATAATTAAAATAATTAACGCCTACCATCGAATGTGCTTTTTTGCCAAGATTAAATTTAAATCCAAGATCTGCATTTACTTCACCCCAACTGGTAACCATTACGTCCAAACTTATTAATGGAGCATTGGACACCTTCTTGGTGATAATATTTAAAATACCACCCACTGCTTCGGAGCCATATAAACTGGATGAAGGACCTTTTACAATTTCCATTCGTTCTATTAAGGATTGAGGTATCCCCGTAAGTCCGTATACCGTGGATAATCCACTTACAATATGCATACCGTCAATCAGCACCATGGTGTAAGGCCCTTCAAGTCCATTCATATGAATATCTCCCGTATTACAGATATTGCAATTTAGCTGAGGTCTCACTCCATTTACATTTTGCAAACATTCGAAAACGGATGGAGTAGGGTTGGCCTGAAAAAATTTGACTGAATAGACTTCTACATTAACAGCACTTTCTAATTTGGTAACCTCTTGCATTGTGCCCGAAATAACTACTTCATTTAATTCTGAGGCTTCTTCCTCTAATTGAATTTGAATAATCATATTCGACTGAGTTTTGTCGAGGGTAATGGATTGTTGCTTTTGGGTATATCCTATTAACTGTGTTTGCAGTTGATAAGTACCAAATGGAATATTTTTCAATTCAAAATTTCCTAACGAATCCGTGATCCTACCAAATCCTGTTTTGGCCAGACTAATGTTTACAAATTCCAGTGGTTTATTTTCGATTTTTACATTACCCGAAATAGTCCCTTTTTGTGCAAGGATTGTATTGCCCAATAGAATGTATACTCCAAGCAGACCGAAATATTTCACCTTCAATTCGTCTCATTTAAATCTAGTCAAAGCTAAATAAAAATTTAGGCGAGTCAAAATAAAGTATCCCAAAACCATTTAAAGTATTGAAAAGCAGTGAAATAAAAAAAGCCGCTTCGTTGGAAGCGGCTTTCAATTTGTTGCTATAAATGGGCTATTGTACGGACAGTTTTAAAACCTTAGAGGCTTTACCCGCCAATACTTCAACTAAATAAATTCCATTGGCCCAACCTTCGGTATTGATCTCAATATTTTGAGTTCCATTTAACGGACCATAATTTTGAGAAGAAATTGATTTGCCATCAATGCTGGTAATTTTAACAACCACGTCAATTACTTCATTCAAAGTAAATTTTAAATTCGAAATGGAAGGGGTTGGATTTGGATATAATACCATACCATCGATAATATTTTGATCGTCTATTCCTGCCACTGCCGATCCGTTTACATAACCATTTGCAATGGCCGAATCAATGGAAGTGGAGGAGGCATTATCAATCTTACCGGTATTATCAATAAATAATCCAACGATTTTTATGTCAGGACGACTCCATGCTGCTGGCACGGCAATAGAAAAGTTATGTGTTTTAACATAACCAATAGCTGCCGGGATAGTAAATGCACTTGGGAGTCCAGTAAAACTTGGAACAATGGCTCTGGCCACAAAATCATATTCCATTTGAGCAGCAGGAACAGGGTTAGGCAAAGATTCGTATCCACCCATTACTCCTTGACCTCCACCTGCATAATTATTGGCTTGATTATAACCACTGGTTGCTCCAGTAACATTATCTTCAATAAGTACACAAGCAATTTTATAATTTCCAGAACTAACTGCCTGCGCAAATGTGGTAGTTATTGAAATATGTAGCGTGTCATTTCCAGAACTCCATTCAGCACCATTTACAATCATGGCTTTGGGAGCAATTTGTATTCTGGTAATAAAATCAGCTTCCATGGCAGATGGATCTAAATCAGGTAATCTATCTACTAATGCACTGGGGTATCCGCTGATTAAGGTTCCTAAGCCACCGTCATAGGTAGGTACGGTCATAGGATCAGCATTGTGTACGGCGATCCCTTGAAAAAAGCCGGGATAACTATTGGATAATAAGTCCATATAAACTGCTCCTCTTGGGCACCATGGACACCATGTTCCTGTACCTTCTTCGCCAATAACTAACTTCCCTGCCGCTGGAGTAATGGCATTATACGAATAGGTAACGGTATCATTATTGGTATTGTCATCATCCGCAATGGCCGAAGATATTTGTGCATCTGCGTTGATACTATTGCTTGCAGTATAGGTAATAGTATTGGTTAAGTTAAC
>JBEIQI010000035.1:0-18398 GCA_040376605.1 Flavobacteriales bacterium
CACTCAAGGAAGGGTTATTGATTTGTTGGGCTCGACATTAGCTATTTCTTAAATGGCTGATAATCATAATGATAAAAGCCCCTTTCCATTCTTGGAAAGGGGCTTTTAATTCGTTAAATAAGAATTGTTTAGCGGATAACAAATCGGGTTAATACCCTTTTATTTCCTTTAATCATTCCTTCTCCAACAGCTTCAGTTAAATTCATCGATTGAAGTTGGTAAGGAAATGCCTTCAATTGATTCATGGTTTTATCTGCATAATTGTATAATAACACCTTATCTTTTGCCCCTGATTCATCTATTTTTGTGCATACCAGGTCAGTATTTTTGTTGAACATAACAGGCACACGATCATATTTTTTAGGATCTACCAAATCGAAATTTTCTGCATGATCATAATAGATAAAATACAATTCATTTCCTTTTACCTGCAAGTGATAGCTCATTGGACCTACACCATTTTTATACTGTGATTTTTTAGGGATTTTAGTGGCCCATAAAATTTCTCCATTGGCATCTATTTTTGAAGCAATTACGTCGTTTCTCACATAAACCCAATAACAATAGGTTCCATTTCTGGTGGTAACACAAACTTCATATTCATAGGATTGTTCACCTACAACAAAGGCCGTTCCATCGTCATTGATCACAAAATGATCCATTTTAATTTGGGCTAACTCGAGCTCTTTTCCCTTTTTGTCAGCCTTTTCAGCTTGTTTTTCGGTATAGAATTCTTTGATAAACTCATCATCAAATTCGTAAAAGTCTTTAGCCAATTCTGAACCATTTTTAGAGTCTAATCTTAATGAATAAATCCCGGAAATGTTGTAAGGGTTCTTTTTACCCCAGAAACCTGAACAATAAATTACTCCATTTCTTATTCTCAAAATAATGCTATTCAAAAATACATCCTTGTCTGTATTATTTTCGAAATCAAATTCAATAACATCTTCAGAACCTTTCATAAATCCATAAATGCGATAGATATAATTGGCTTTTTCTTTACTTCCTTTTTCTGGTTTATCGAAGATTTTAACCAAACCATAAACATTACCTTCATTGTCAACATCATATTCAATAAGGGTAACATCCTTATCCATAAATGGAAGCTCCACTTCTTTTTGATTCACTACCGAAAGGTCCGAAATGTTGAAAACATTGAAGCTATATTGTTGATTTTCTTTACCCTTAGTTGGTACTTCGTAAACAGATAAGAATTTGGAAGAGTCATATGAATAACTTCCATTAAAATAACCGGCTTTACCTTTTAAGAAGTCTGCCTGAACCAATTGATTAGGTTCTCCATCCGTATTTCCTTCAGCATCTAGTTTTTGAAAATATACGGTGATGTTATCATCCTTTTGACTTTTATATCCGAAGATATAATAGAACATGTCGGCATATTGATTAATACCCCAGGAATAGGTCGGTTTAATACCACCCTTTTTGATATAATCTTTAGGGAACAATGGTTTTACTTCCAATAAATTCATGGTGGATTTATCGTATCGAGCAATTTTGTAGTCATACGAAAAGAAAGCGATGGTACCTCTTAAAGCCAGGTATTCACTTTCGGTTTCTCCAATGATATACTCAAATGAGTTACCGTTTTTACCACCCGATTTATAAGGTGTTTCGGTTAATTGTATTTCAACATCAATGCCTCCGGCAAACGACTGCTGAAAAACACAAAAAATCAATAGAATGGTTGCTAGTGTTTTTTTCATAATAGGTGTGATTTTAGTCAGTCAAAGATAATATAATAAGTTTTTTGGCAAATTATACTTATGTGAAATTCTGGTCTGAACGAATAGACCGACTTCCACTATTTACTTAGTTCTTGTTGTAAAGAGCAGAATAAATGAAGACCCGTAATAATATTAAAACCAACTTACTTCTGCCTGAAGTAAATCTCAATAGGCACTCCGGTTAATTGGTATTCGTCGCGGAGTTTATTTTCTAAAAACCTTTTATAGGGCTCTCTGATATATTGCGGTAAATTGCAAAACATGGCAAACTGCGGATAATAAGTAGGTAGCTGGGTAACGTATTTAATTTTAATATACTTTCCTTTGTAAGCTGGTGGAGGGGTCTCGGCAATTATCGGAAGTAAAAACTCATTTAATTCATGCGTTGGGATCCTTCTGCTTCGGTTTTGATAGACCTCAACGGCTGTTTCCAACGCTTTAAAAATTCTTTGTTTTTCAGGTACTGAAGTGAAAATAATAGGAACATCATTAAATGGCGCAATTTTATTTTCTATCAGTTTTTTATAATCATTAGAAGTGTTGGTGCCTTTTTCTTCTATTAAATCCCATTTATTAACTAATATAACTACGCCTTTGTGATTTCGTTGTATTAATGAGAAAATATTCATGTCTTGTGCTTCAAAACCTTCTGTAGCATCAATCATTAGAATACAAACATCTGCGGCTTCAATGGTTCTTACACTTCGCAGAACTGAATAGAATTCCAGGTCTTCTTTCACCTTGGCTTTTTTTCTAAGCCCAGCTGTATCGATCAAATAAAAATCAAACCCAAACGATTTATATCTGGTATAGATCGAGTCCCGGGTGGTGCCCGAAAGTGGAGTTACAATATTTCTTTCATCACCCAGTAAAGCATTGGTAATGGACGATTTCCCCACGTTAGGCCTACCTACCACTGCAATTTTAGGAAGAGTTTCATCGTAATCAACGGGCTTATCCTCGATCATTTCCAATACCTTATCCAGCAAATCACCGGTACCTGGTCCACTAACACTGGAAACTGAAAAAACTTCTCCTAAACCAAATCCTTGAAACTCATAGGTAAGATGAATCATATCGAAGTTATCGACCTTATTGGCTACTACTAAGACCTTTTTCCCACTTCTGCGTAAAAGATGAGCTACCACCTGATCCAAATCTGTAATTCCGGTTTGAGAATCAACGGTAAACAAAATGAGGTCTGCTTCTTCAATAGCGATTAAAACTTGTTTGCGAATTTCCTCCTCAAAAATATCACTTGACCCACTGATATAACCACCGGTATCAATGATGGAGAATTCCCGACCTCCCCATTCTACTTTTCCATAATGACGGTCTCTGGTTACACCACTGAACTCATCCACGATGGCATTTCGGGTTTCCGTAAGTCTATTAAAAAGGGTTGATTTACCTACATTTGGACGTCCTACTATTGCAACTATATTACCCATGATGAATTTACTCCTAACTTTATTATGTACTAAAACTGTATATATTGGCCAAACTTAGCCCAGAACAAGTACTCTTCTGCAAAAGTAGTCATAATTGTTCAAGGTTCAATGCTAGGTCAGCAAAAGCTGCTAGTCTTTGTGTATAGGTTCTTTCAAGCAGTTTTACCACCTTTTATCAGTCGAAGTATTTTCTTAACTTTACCTGTTCAGGATGCCATTGGGAAGGTTTATATATGTGAAAATTTGCTGCATAGTATGCTTTACTGTGTTTACAAAGGCCCTATATGGTCAGTTGCCCAATAACAATAGAACCAAGTCGATTGCTACCGCCGATACCGTCATTCTGGATAGTTTAAGTATCGTTCCGGGAACAATTACTTTGTCCATAAATGGAAACGAAATTCCATCAGATTATTTTATCATTGATCATGCAAAATCAGAAATCTATTTTGATTTATCCAAGTTTTTTAAAACCTATGGGAATCAGCGGAATGTAGAAGTCGTTTACAAAGTTTTTCCGGTATTGTTTAGCAAAAAAATTCGGGATGAGAATAAACATTCTCTGGTCATTAATAAACTTGACACTTCTGGTTCACAAAAGTTAATTTACAACCTCAATAAAGTGATTAATCCGGCGAATGAAACTTTTAAATGGGAGGGAATTAATAAATCAGGAAGTTTTACAAGAGGGGTTTCATTTGGTAATACCCAGGATGCATCTGTTATTTCGGCGTTTAACCTTCAATTATCGGGAAGGCTCAATAATGATGTGGAAATTTTAGCCAGTATCACGGATGAGAATGTTCCAATTCAACCCGAGGGGAATACTCAAACATTACAAGATTTTGATAAAATATTTATTCAGTTAAGCAAGGGTTCATCGAAAGCTGTTGGTGGTGATTTTAGTATTGTTAAGCCAACCGGTTATTTCATGAATATGTTTAAAAGGGCACAAGGTTTAAGTTTATCAACCACTATTTGGAATAAGAATATTTTTAAAAATAATAATTTGGTAGGGGGGATGAATTATAAAGTTGAAGGTGGGGTGGCCAGGGGGAAATTTCGCCGGCAGGAGTTTATGGGATCCGAAGGGAACCAAGGCCCATATAGGCTTACGGGGAATGATGGTGAGTTGCAGTTAATTATTTTATCGGGTAGTGAGTCGGTATTTATTGATGGCAAAAGACTTGAAAGAGGTCAGGAGAACGATTATATCATCGATTACAATACGGCAGAGGTGATATTTACCGCTAAACAAATTATCACTAAGGACAAACGAATCATTGTGGAATTTGAGTATTCCGACAGGAAATATCAACGATGGATGGCACATTTTAGCACCGAATGGCAGTATAAAAAGATAGGTTATCGAATCAATTATTTTGGTGAGTTTGATGATAGAAATTCTCCTCTTGTTCAATCTCTTACAGAGCAGGAAAAACTTGTTATGTATAATATTGGGGATACTTTGCTCAATTCTTTTTCACCTGCTATTGACTCTGTTGGGTTTAATGCCAACGAAATATTATATAAGAAGTTGGATACTACCATTAGCAGTATTAATTATATCTTTTATGAATATTCAACGGCTCCCGATAGTGCATTTTATAGACTTAGTTTTTCTAATGTAGGGAAAGGAAATGGCAACTATCTATTATTAAATTCAACGGCGAATGGAAGAGTCTATAAATGGGTAGCGCCAGATTCCATTACCGGCACATTGAATGGTGAATTTGAGCCCGTTATAAAATTAGTAACTCCTAAAATACAGCAAATGTTAACGGCCGCTTTTGATTATAGAATCAAGCCGGGAATTACGCTTACGGCCGAAGCGGCTTATTCTTATTATGATCAAAATACATTTTCACCTTATAATTCTTCTGATGATCATGGTTATGCTTTTAAGTTTGAAGGAAAGTTTAGAATACCCATTCTGAAAAAAGAAAAGGATACTTTACAAATGAATATTCATGTTGCTTATGAACAGGTCAATCAAAATTTTAAACCGATTATTCGATTCAGGACGGTGGAGTTCGAACGTGATTGGAATTTTTTAAATAGGAATAATCCTAATGCTTCTTTTCAGAACGTAATTATTGGGGATGACTACATCCCATCTATATCTGTGGATTTGAGCAGAAGGAGTTGGGGGAGTTTAGGATACCAGGCTCAGGGTTATTTTAAAGGCAATATTTATCAGGCATTTAGAAATGACTTCCGAGCTGATATCAATAAGAAGGGGTGGACTTTTAAGACCAACTTAAGGCAAACTTCCACCAGAGATACCTCATACAATACCTTGTTTTTGAGACAAACAACCAGTTTGTCAAAAAAAATATCCGTTATTCAGTTGGGGATTAATGGAATCAGCGAATACAATACTTTTCGGTTGAATTTAAATGACTCTTTACTGAAGAATAGTTATGCCTTTAACGATTGGGAATTTTATATTGCCAATGGAGATAGTATCAAACATTTTTTTAGAATTTTCTATAAAAATAGAATTGATCATTTAGCAGGTGATGAGAACTTGCAAATGTCAGATGTGGCTCATCATGCGGGATTTGAGTTTAAAATGAATGCGGTAAAAAATCAACTATTAAAATCAACTATTACCTATAGATATTTACAAGTTACTGATACAACATTATTAAAACGCAATAACGAATCCACCCTACTGGGCAGGGTGGAATATAGTGCCAATTTTTTAAAGAAGTCAATTCAACTTACCTTATTTTATGAGGCCGGTTCAGGATTAGAAAATAAGAGAGATTATCAATTTATTCAGGCATTAAATGCTTTGGGAACCCATGTTTGGATTGATTATAATGGAGATGGTAACAAACAACGAGATGAATATGAAGTAAGAAGTGGAACGATTGTTGGCACAGATGGATTAACCTATATTAAATTCTTTTTTCCCACCTCGGAATTTGTGAGGACATATTATAATCAATTTACATTCACCTTAAATTTACAAGCACCTGAAACCTGGAGGAAGGAGAAAGGATTTAAAAAATTCATTTCCAGATTTTCGGCACAAACTGCTTTTAAATCTGATCGGAAAACACAGGATGATAATTTCGTTAACTCATTGAACCCATTTGGCTACGACCAATTTGATACAGCCTTGGTATATTCTAATTATAGCCTTCGACAAACCCTTTATTTTAATAGATTTTCGTCTAAATGGTCGCTAGAATTTAATTACAATGATATCAATAATAAAACCTTGTTCTCCAATGGAATTGATAGTCGATCCAATCGATTTTTTTCAGCCAGAATTAGAACCAATTTCACTAGGATATTATCTTTAAATAACGAGTTTAAATACGGATATAAATCAAATTTATCGCAGTTACTTCAATCTCGTAATTTTAATATTCGTTATTTGGAAACACCCACTGAACTTTTTATTCAGCCGAATACAAAATGGAGAATAGGAGTTACATATCGTTTTTCGATAAAGGATAATTTGGGATTTAATGAGGATACTTCGGTAACTCGAGGTCAACAAGCTGTCATTCATGATATAGGTATTGAGTTAAAGACGAATTTTATCTTAAAAGGACAATTGGGGGTAAAGTTCAATTACATCAATATATCCTATAATGATTTGGATAATACCGCATTGGCCTTTGAAATGTTGGAGGGTTTAAAAACTGGATCTAACTTTACTTGGGGGGCCACTTTTCAGCGAACAATTGGAAATAACTTGCAACTTTCTATTAATTATGACGGGCGAAAATCGGACAATGCTAATTTTATTCATATCGCCTCTATGCAAATTAGGGCATTTTTCTGATTCCTTATCCATTTTTTATTGTAGACCAGGTTACTTCGTTTTGTTGGACATGCGCTTTATTTATTATCGATTCATTCAAAATAAATTTGTATATTTAACTAAAAATTTAACGGGTTAGGTCATCAATTTGTTAGGAAACATCCTTAGCCTGATTATATTTGAAATTGTAAAAACGAATGGTTATGTCTCATAAAATAGTTTTACTCGAGGATGATAAAAAATTAGCAAAAGAAATTAAACAATTTCTTTCTAATCATGAATTTGCTTGTACGGTAGTTAATGATGGTCAGGAGCTAGCTGATACGTATGCAGAATTGGGTGCTGAGCTTTTTATTTTAGACATTAACGTGCCCGGGATGAGTGGAATTGAAGTATGTAAGCATATAAGAAATGCTGGTATGAATACTCCCATATTAATGCTAACCGCATTGGGGGAGGTGGACGATCGGGTAAATGCATTGGAGTCGGGCGCAGATGATTATTTAGTAAAGCCTTTTTCTTTTGAAGAATTGAAAGCTCGAATTAAGGCCCTTTTAAGAAGAGGGAGTTATCAATTACAGCCTGATGGAGAATCAATTGTTATTGCTGATTTGGAATTAAACACCGCAGAGATGTCTGTTAAAAGAGGAGGGAAATTATTAGAGCTTACACCAAAAGAATATAAGTTGTTGGAGGTTTTGATGAAGTCTAAGGGAAAAATTGTGAATAAAAAGACCATTGTAGAAGGTGTTTGGGGAATTAATTTTGAAACTGGAACCAATGCCGTTGAGGTTTATATCAACTTTTTAAGAAATAAAATTGATAAGGGGTTTGATGTTAAGCTCATTCACAATAGATCCGGTTATGGATATTATGTAGGAGAAGATCATGGCGCTGAATCTTAAACAGCGATTTACAGTTGCATTTAGCCTTCTATTTTCTATTTTACTAGGGGCTGTCTTAATTGTTATTTTCGCCTTATATGCCAAGTTCAGGCATGAGGATTTTAGGTCTCGTTTAGCGGATCAGCTACAAACGGATGTTAAATTATTTGTTGATGTTAATAATGCTGATAGTTCCTTAGTCGATTTGGTTGAAAGGGATGCGATAAGCGAGTTGGTAAATGAAGGTATATACATTTTCAGTGAGAATTTCGACCTTTTGTACAAAATCAACAATGATTTTCCAAGTTCAATTTGGAAACAATCTCATTTGAAAAAGCTAAAAGAAACCAACCATCTTTCTGCACGAGTTGGCCAGTATGATATTTATGGGATGAGGTATGAATTCGCCGATCAAACCTATTATGCCATTATTGAAGCTGAGGATGTTTATGGTAATAATAAGCTTGAATATCTGAAGTTTTTATTAGTGATTGCTTACATTTTTGGATTGATTTCTGTTTGGTTGTTATCTTACTATTTAAGTAAACAAAGCCTCAGGCCATTTGATATTTTAAGAAAAAAAATTCAAAATTATTCTGATCCTAATTTTAAAACAAGACTGCCAGTTTCACCACAACAGAATGAAATTGATGGTGTGGCTACTGCCTTTAATTTAATGATGGATCGAATTGACTTGGCTTACAGTAAACAAAAGGAGTTTACGGGCAATGCTTCACATGAATTAAGAACACCTTTAAGTAGAATTACTGCCAGGATCACAAACCTTCGTGAAAGTGGAAAACTCAGTGAAGAGATTGATAAGGAATGTAAGGAAATTAACGAAGAAGTTTATCAAATGGCTGATATGATTTCTTCCTTGTTATTATTATCTAAAATATCCAATCAGGAAGTAATTAAAGCACTTCCTATCATTAGGGTGGATGAAATGTTGTTTGACTGTGTGAACCAAATAGGCCAATCTTATGAAGATTTGAAATTTAATTTTGATATTAGTTCTGGTGAATTGGCTAGTGCAAAATTTGAGATACGAGGTGATGAGAGTTTATTACGAATTGCCATTTTAAATATATTTAAAAATGGCTATCTATATTCTAGTAAAAAGGAACTTGCGATTTTGTTAAAGCGAGTTGAAGATTCTGTAATTATTGAATTTACAAATCCCGGCAAAAATCCACAAATGAGCGATTTAAATGACCTTTTCAGATCTTTTTCAAGGGCTGAAAATTCTGCTGGTATCACGGGAACCGGAATTGGATTGAGTATTGTAAAACGTGTTGTAGATTATCACCAGGGGAAGGTGCAGTTTATCATTCCGGAACCAGGACTCAATAGAATTATCATGAGCTTTAATGCTAGTTCATAATCCTATTATTCGAACTCGAAATCATCACTGTTATTTACTTTATTTTTCTTTTCCTTTTTTGGCGGAACAAGATTTGACTTTTTAACTGTTGAATCATTTTTGAAAAGTCCAAACTCTTCATAGAATATTTGTTTAAAGTCCTGGTTTTCTTTTTTCATGTCGTCTTTCAACTTATCTTTTACACCTTTGTTATCAATGGTGATTTTATTGTTATCCATGGTGCCTACCATTTTTAAATATATTCTGGCGCCTCCTTCTTCTTCAATAAACTCTCCAAATTCATCTTCTGTTTTACGTTTTTTCCATTTAGCGGCAATTAAGTCCTTAAGGAATACATTAAAGTAATATTCAATTCGATTGTCGAAATAATGAATGCCTCCAATTTCTAAGTTTAATGCATTTGATTGAATACTCATTTTGGGAATAATGACAGCTTCATCTTTTATGGTAATGGTATTGGTAAGTGTTGAGAATTTTATATCTCTTAGCTCTTCAACATGAATAAATTTTGATAAACCTTCCAGTGGTTTAAAGTTAATTAACTTGCCATTTGTAATCTCCAATGGGCTGTTTACATAAAGCGTATTCATTTTCATTTTTAAATGGCTATCGAAACTTGCCGAATAAGCTATATTGGCATTTGTGCTTCCTTTAATATGCTTGTCTTCCAAGGTTTTTTGTGAAAAGTTATCGAATTCTCCGAATAGTTGGCTAATATCAATTTTGTCAAATGAGCCAAAGGCCTGGGTTACTATATTTTCCGGATCCTTGGTGTTTACACTTCCACTAATGTTTGATGTCCCGCCACAGGATTCGAAATGTAGATTTTCTGCAAATAGCTGGCGGTCTTTTATTATTACAAGACCTTCAATATTTGAGGCACTAAATTTTTTAAAGGAGAGTTCTTTTATTTTAGCTTGTAGTTCAAGGTTAATATTTTCTGGAATATTTAGCGTAAGATCATTTTGTTTTTTGGTAGGTTGATCCTTGGTTAAAAACTCTTCTACCGCAATTTCCCCGCAACTAATATTTGCTTTAATGATCAATGGATATCCTTCCAGGTAGAAGTATTCCGGCAAGTTGATGGCTTCTCCTTTCAGGTTAAATTCTGTACTAGCAATTTGGCCAGTTAACTGTGGGATTCTACCAATGGTATTTTCAAATATAATTTCTCCCGAACAGTTGGATAATTGGAGTGGCTTAGCTTTTATTTTTAAACTTACCTTATCCAGGAGAACGTTACCATTGGAGGCACTCTTTTTGTAATCTTCAAGTGTAAAAGAATTGCTTTCAAGAGTTCCTTCATATACCAATGTTGTTTTAACACGTCCGGAAATAGATTCAATTTTTTCTACCGGAATAAATTTGAAAACTTCGGCTAAATCTACATCAGCATCAATTTGAAATTTTAAATGGGGCTTATCCAGATTATTCAAATGAAAGTTTCCACTAAAAGTGGAATTCTCTAATTGACCTTCGAAGTGCTTAAAATTAATTTCTGCAGTCTCCGGGCATTTTTTTGCACCGGTATTAAAGTTTCCATCAAAGAATATATTCTTCATTTCTAGACCTTCTTCAATGAATTTAATTTTGCCATTTTTTATACCAAATTGTGCAATTATTTGAGTTTGGTTAGTATTGGCAAGGCTTCCTTTAATGCTTCCTTTTAAATAAAATTCTCCATGACTCTTATATTTTTTTTCGAAATTTTTATAGGTACTAGGGAGCAACGACAGAAAGGATTGGATATTTAGGTTTTCTCCATTAAATGAAAGATCTACGTAGGCCGTTGAATCATACTTAACATTTCCATTCAGGTCAATTTTCATATTTTCTAATTCAATGTTGGCCTTTTTAATAGTAAGTAGTTGATTGGATTTATTTACCTCTAAGGTGGTATTTAAAAAGAAGTTTTTATTAGATACAAATTCTTCATCATTAATAATGATGATTTCACTAAATATATTTGCTTTAGCTTTTAGGGTAAATTGCTTATCGGTAAATGCCCCTGAACAGTTCAGTTTTTTAATTTGAGCTCTGTATAATTGCTTTGATTGTTGATCGTTAAATATGAAGTGAACATTTTTTAGTATAAACTCATTAAATTTGAAACTCATCTCGGATTTCTTTACGGGAGTTCCGAGTTTTGGTTTTTTCAGGATGTCAAAATTAGATTGCCCTCTATTATTTATTTTCAAATTAAGTTTTCCATTTTCAACTGAAAGCTTTTTAAATTTATACTTCCCCTTGAATATGTCCCAAACGCTAAACTCCAGAAATACCGATTCTGCTTCTAACAAGTTTTCTTTTTTGGGCTCATTCGTTACTTCTATACATTTTACTTGAATAAATTCGAGCGAAGCCATTGGGAATTTTTTGAATAAGGAAAGTTTGATATCCTTTACTTCAATTTTGGTATTAACTTCTTTATTTATTTGTTCGATGGCGTATTTTTTAACATCGTCCTCAAAGAAATAGATAATTATAAATGCGGAGGCCACCAAAAGGAATATCGTGGATAGGATGGAAATAAGACTCCATTTTAAGAAACGTTTAAGTTTCTTATTCTTCTTTTTAACCGGATTAATAGGTGTCTCAGATATGTAGTCTGCTTCTTCCATTGCTTAACTTCTTATCAAAAGTTGCAAAAATGTCTGGTCAAAAAACCTTCGTTAACCAAATGATATGAACGTGCAGGTATTAATAAACAGGCTTAATATTAACTCTTTGAGCAAGATGTTTATTGTTGTTGGGCATTTATCTATGCCATAAAACTTAGGGGAGGGGCCGTTTTTCTAATTAGCCTTCAAGAAAACTTAACCAATCTTTATAGTTATGATTCTGTAAAACACGAGGAAACTTGTTTTGTGAGCCAAGTTTGCCATTTTTTTCCATCCATCCGTAGAATTTTTGGGTGGGGATTACTTGTAAACGAATATTTTGTAGGGCATGTCTACGTTCAACGGCATAATCATCATTCAAATCTTTCAAATATTGATCAAGTTTGATAGCCAATTCAACCTCTGTTGTTGTACAATTATCTATGCCTAAAAACCAGTGATGGCCAAAATTACTCCCGTTTACAGTTCCAGATACAGTGAATTCCTTGATAGGTAAGTTCAGGTCGGTACTTAATTGATGGATGGCCTCCGTCATGTTATCTACGGATAGATGCTCCCCACATAAACTGAGAAAATGTTTGGTCCTTCCCGTAATTACTATCTCATTATGTTCAAGGGACGTAAATTTGATGGTATCTCCAATCATATATCTCCATGAACCAGCATTTGTTGAAATCAACAAAGCATATTCGGTTTCCTCCTGCACTTCATCTATCAACTTTACCTCGGGATTATCCTTTAATGTACCATCACCATTAAAATTTGATTCATTAAAAGGAATAAATTCCATAAAGATGCCATTATCCAATAACATCTCCATTCCCTTAATATCCTTGCGACTTTGATATGCAATAAAACCTTCGCTTGCCAAATAGGTCTCTAAATAGTGAACTTTTTTTCCAAATAATTTTTCGAAGCTTTTTAAATATGGGGAAATGGCAACACCACCGTAAATAAAGACCTGAAGATTGGGCCACATTTCATGAATATTGTTAAGCTTATATCTTTCAATAATTTTTTCAATAATGATTTGGTTCCAGGCAGGCACTCCCGTGATCATTGAAATGTCCCATTCCGGAGCATGATTCACGATTTCTTCAATCTTGGCGTTCCAATCTCTTAGTTTTACAATTTCTTTACCTGGCTTGTAAAAAGGGGAGGTCCAAAATGGCATTTTGGTTGCATTAATTCCACTAAGGTCCCCTTGATAATAATGACCTCTATTTTCCAAATCACTGGAGCCCCCCACAATCATAACACCCTTCTGAAAAAATTCCTCTTGAAAACCATAATTCGTAAGAGATAACACCTGACGAATGCTGGTTTTACGCATAGAACGCAACATGGACGACGTTACCGGAATTTGTTTACTTGGGGCCCCTGATGTGCCACTTGAAAGGGCAAAATATTTAATTTTTCCTGGCCAACAAACATCACTTTCATCCTGAACTGCCTTATACCACCAATCCTTAAAAATTTTATCATAATCATAAATGGGCACCAATTTCTGAAACATTTTTTCAGGATTACTGGCCAGGAGGATAGAATCAAATTCGAATTGTTTCCCAAATTGTGTATATCTAGCTTTGGTTAGAAGTTTTAACAGGGTTTTTCTTTGTTGTTTGGCTGCAGAAGATTTCCGTCTCACTTTCCGAATGTTCTTTCGGAATGTTAGCGTTTGTTTAATTAATGTACCAAGTATTTCCAACTTAAAGGGAGGGTGATTTTAGATAAAATAAAAGTACAAATTTATTGATAGGTTTACAAAGTTCAAACTACATCATTTTTAGGGCATGTAACTCCGAATCCTTTAGGAATCGCCACTTCCCGCGGGTTAAGCCCTTTTTGGTAAGCCCTGCATAAACCACTCTATCAAGTTTAACCACTTCATAATTCAATGATTCAAATAATCTTCTAACGATTCTATTTTTACCGCTGTGTATTTCTATACCTACATGATGTTTATCCATTCCATCAACATAATCTACTTCATCAGGGGTAAAAAATCCGTCCTCCAACTCAATCCCTTTTCTCATATGTTCTAAATCAGGGGCAGAAAATCTTTTATCTAATTCTACATGATAAATCTTAGCCACTCCTTTGCGGGGATGCATTAATTTTTCTGCAAGTACACCATCATTGGTTAATAGTAAAACGCCAGTAGTATTTCTGTCTAAACGACCTACAGGAAAAATTCTTTCTTTAACACCACTTACTAATTCATAAACGGTTTTACGATTTTGAGGATCTTTTGAAGTGGTGATATAATCTTTCGGCTTGTTCAACAAAATATAAACCAGCTTTTCCCCGGCGATTGGTCGATCACCAAATAAAACCTTATCATCGGGTTTTACCTTATATCCAAGTTCTGTAATAACAACTCCATTAACCGTAACAACACCGGTTTGAATAAAAGTGTCGGCCTCTCTTCGAGAACAAATTCCTGCATTCGCAATAAATTTATTTAAACGTATAAGTCCATCATCATCTTTATCCTTTTGAAAAACTTTTACTTTTTTAAAACTCTTGCTAGCATTCTTATTTCTAACAATTTCGGTTTCTTTGGTATAGGTTTTTTCCGGATCATTTTTGTCCGTATAGGTTTTTATTCCCGTTTTCCTTTTGTATTCTTTGCGCTCTTCAAAATTGCTTCCACTCCCTTTTTTCTTATAATCAGCATAGGAGCCCGTTTTTTTAGGAGGTCTGGGACTTCCATCTTCTTTGGACGAACTATCAAATTTCTTTTTGAAGGGGCCTTTTTCAGCAAAACGAGGCTTGTCACTATTAAAATCACCTTCTCTCTTAGTAAAAGGCTTTTTGGTATATGTTTTCCTCTCCGGCTTGTCTGTTGAGTCTCGGTCAGTTCCGAATTTCTTTTTATAAGGTCCTCTTGAATTAGTAGGACGCTCCCTTCTATCTTCCCATTTTTTTCCCCCTCTATTATCGAATGATCCTTCTTTTTTAGGACCTGTGTTTCTTTTATATGGTTTAGAATCGGCAAAATCGCTGCTCCCAGTCTTCTTTTTTGCAAATCTGGGGCCATCGGTGGTTTTTTTAAAGGGTTTGTCCGAATCTCCCTTTGGTTTAGCGAATCTGCTTTTTGAACCTGGTTTTTTAAATTCTTTGGGATTTTTATCATCCCCTCTTTTCGCGGAGGTCTTGCCTTTATATGCCGAAGATCCTGTTCTACCAGTCTTTTTTGGGCCTCTTTCGTTTCTCATGTAATTCCTAATAGATTAATTGTCAACCAATATGATCAATAGCAACTCGGATGGCAACTTTACAATTAACCTAAAATTGCCCATATTTGGCTAAATCGATAACAAAGTTAAGATAAACCTAGCCAATAGCGTTAAATGCATCTATAAAATGTTCCAAAATAAAGTTACCCTCTTGCTTAAATAGGGTAATAACATCAAAGCGGCCTTCTTTGCCTGGTGTTTTAAATTGAAGGTAATAATCGGCCACTTTAATTAAGTTTTGCTCCTTTTTACCTGTAATAAACTCTATTGGATGCCCATATTCGTCTGTTTGTCGGGTTTTTACCTCAATAAATACAACCATTTCACCATCCATGGCAATGATATCCACCTCTAATGGATGAAGGCGGTAGTTGATTTCTAAAATGCGATATCCTTTTTCGATAATGAAGTTTACCGCGGATTTTTCGCCTTCTTGGCCAAATTTATTATGTAATGCCATAGCTGTTTAACCGATAATTGCGATTTTACGTTCTGTAAAATAAAGGTAAAAACCCTTTAAATGCAATAGTTCTAAATGGATTCGATCCCTATAAATAGGTATTTCTAGTGGTGATAGATGAACTTTTTAGTTTTAGACTTGTAAGTATTGCAAACGTACATTAGTCTAACAATTATAATTATGAATGCGAAATTAACATACAAACAAACCATGCAGCAAAGTGAGATCTATTTGGGATATGTAAATGGAAAGCTTTGCAGGTTTGTGTTAATGTTCGACTCCACTTCTCATTGTTATAAAAAGATTTTGGTGTAAGTTAATTTTCATAGATGTAGGTTGAGTAGTTTATAAGAACCGGTCTTTTCCTCAAGATCGGTTCTTTTTTTTTCAATTAACTCGCAATATTTTACAACTTGGGTTGCTATTAGAAGTGAGTTGATTTCATCTCCTATTTAATAGGAACATATATATGTGTAATCCATTTGGATGAATCAGGTTCTAATGTTGGGTCCGTCACATATGATTCCCAGGTATAGTTTTCTCTTTTGTTGATTTTGTTTTCATCCAAATACAGGTCAATTGCATCATACATAGTTTCCATATTATTGTAACCACCTAAATATTCAAATCGTAAAACTTTTCCTGCCTTAATAGGAACGCATTCAACCCCATTTGTAAGCACCACGCTGCAGCCTTGAACAATAATTCCTGGGCGCATTTTGCTGGTTGTTTTATTATGGCTATAAAATAGGCAAACGGGCGGCTCCTCTTTCATGAGGACCTCAGTTGATTGAATAGTTTTTAAAATGGTACCATAACTTTCCTCAATTTTATCACTGATTTCTTTATTCAAAACGGTTTCGAACATGATAGAAAAAATATGTTGATCCGGCAATTCCATGAATACTGGAGCAACTGTTGGGAGTTTTTTAGTCGGAGTTGTTTCTACTACCTTTTTTAGATTTTGTAATCCTTTTTCAAAGTCCTTTTCGAACATTTTTTTAAAACTCATCACCGAATTGAACCAACGATCAAGCGGCCATTTAAGTTTTCCGGTATTGGTCCAGGTCACTTTTACTTGATGATCATTTAATTTCTCTACTATCATTTGACCACCGGAATTGCTTTCAAATGGTTTAATACGTTTTATTGTATAGTTGATATGGCGAAATTTTTTAAACTGAACGGTCGTCATTTTGCCGTTACCTAGTTCTTCATTTTTGCTATCCCATTCCATGGAAGAGCCGGCGCCATAAGTATTGATGGAATATTTATAGGCTGCGGTGGTATCTTTATCTCTCCACGGAGACCATTTTTCCCAGTTCTTTAGATCGGCAAAATAGGGGAATACATTATATGAATTACTTTCGATAACGATGCTTGAAGTGGCTTGGTAAGACGACGGCATAAAGATGGGTGGGACTAAAATTAATAAAGCCACCGAGCCAATAATAATCAAGGTTATTTTGAGTGTTTTTTTCATGGGATAAATGTAAAAATTATTTAGAGCGAATCGCTTCAACTGGATCTAAACGAGAAGCTATATAGGCCGGAATAATCCCCGAAAAGAGTCCAGCAAAACAGGAAATAAAAAATGCAACCACCACATTGTTGATGGATAATGTCATATTAAAACTTGAAATGCTTTGTACCAGTAGGGTGGTAAGGTATACTAGAATTAATCCAAAAATCCCACCAAGCAGGGTAAGAATCATTGCTTCCGTTAGGAATTGAACCAGGATAAAAATTCTTTTGGCTCCCAGCGCTTTTTGAATTCCAATAATATTGGTTCTTTCTTTTACCGAAACAAACATGATATTCGCAATCCCAAAGATACCTACCAAGAGTGCTAGAAATCCAATAATGAGCCCAATAATATTAAGAATGCCCGTTATACTTGCTGTTTGTTTTTTAATCATGCTTGCCTCGTTCAAGGAGAAGTTGCTATCCTCTGTTGGTTTTTGTTTTCTTATAGAACGCATAAGTCCCATTAGTTCATCTTTTAATTCGGTAGAGGTTACCCCTTCTTTTGGCTTCACTAGAATTTCCTGTTGTACATTCCAATTATTCAGGTCTACCATTTCCCTTGCTGCAAAGAAGGGGACATAAACTGTTTCGTCGGCACCACCTCCGAATAATCCTTCACCTGCTCTTTCCAAAACCCCCACGACATTAAAATTTTCTCCTTTTATTTTAATGTTGGAACCAATTGGATCCTGATTGCCAAAAAGGTTTTGCCCAATATTATGTCCAATAACCACCACGTTTCTTCCATTCCTCAATTCATTATCTGTAAAATACCTACCATTGCTAATGTTGATTTCTTGTACCTTATCATAATACAACCAAACTCCAGTAATTTCGGCGTTGGTAACAAAATTGTCACGAAATTTTAGTGGTCGTTGAAAATCTACACTATAGGAAACTGCTTCAGCTAAATCGCTTCTTTTAATAATTAGCTCTGCTTCCGCAACTGAAGGTTGCGGTCTTAAAAAATATTTCCACCAAGGATAATCAAATCCGCCTTCCCAAGGCCACTTATGTACATATACAACATTGGGTCCCAGGCTATTTAGACTATCATTCACATCCTTCTTAAGTGAATCCACCGCCGTTAAAATGATGATAATTACAAATATCCCAATTACAATACCTAATAAGGATAGCATGGTCCTTAGTTTATTAGCGACTAAGGAGCTCCAGGCAATAAGGGCACTTTCGGAAATGATTTTAAAAAGCAAGTGGCTAAATTTGTTAATACTTGGTGTAAAAATAGAAATATAGGGTTCAACATTTTTTCTGACTTTTGTAAAAATCATTAAGA
>JBEIQI010000107.1:0-9529 GCA_040376605.1 Flavobacteriales bacterium
CCCAACACGTCAAAAAAAAAAAACTTGTCAGTAAAAAAGAAATCCGTACCTTTGTATCATTAGGGTTGGTTTAGGAAAGGCGTTATCCATAGTGATAACGCTTTTCTCTTTTAGGGGTATGCCAAAAACTCCAATTCCGTTACATAGGTTGTTATATCTAACAAATATGTTTTCTCATTTACCTTGTATTGAAGCAACACTCCTTTTTTATTGGTATTATAACAAGGGATAATAATCTCTTGTTGTTGGTCTATTGTATATATCTGCTGGTGGTCGAATATCCTTAAGCCTTCCGAGAACCGTATATATAATGTATCCTGCTGTTTAAGAGCTTTTGAATTGTATTTAGCAAGATCATGACAATAACCCTCTGTCCATAGAGTGTCGAAAGTAATGGGGTTTTTATTTAAAATTACCAGCACATTTACTGTATAATTTACCCCATGTACGCAGCAAATTCCGTCAGCCCAGCCCTGTCGGGTAGCGGAGGTAACGCTTACCTGTTGTGAAAATGCCGTTTGGCATATTAGCCCTATAACCAACATCAGGAGCATTCTTCTTGTTATTCTTCCTTGGTAATTCATACTATTTTCTCGGCTAAATCACTATTTTTGCAGTCCTTTAAAGTATTAAAGTCATGATAAATATTACTTTTCCAGATGGTTCGGTTCGGGAATATGATCCCGGGATCACTCCCATCGAAATCGCAAAGAACATTAGCCACGGTTTAGCTAAAAAAGTGCTCGTGGCCGAGATCAACAATGAACTTCATGAACTTAGTACACCTATCAATACTGATAGTTCACTAAAATTATTGACCTGGGACGACAAGGCTGGCAAATCAGCCTTTTGGCATAGTTCTGCGCATGTTCTTGCCGAAGCGATTCAGGCCTTATATCCCCATGCCAAATTTACCATTGGCCCGGCTGTAGAGAATGGATTTTATTATGATATAGATTTTGGAGGGACCTCCTTTACCTCCGATGATTTACCGAAAGTGGAGAATAAAATGATTGAGCTGGCCAAACAGAACAATCCTTTTAAATTATATCCTATTTCGAAGGCTGAAGCATTAGAATATTATAAGAAGAGAGAAAACCCTTATAAGGTTGAATTAATAGAAAACTTAACGGATGGTGATATTACCTTCTGTGATCAGGGTGCATTCACCGATTTATGTCGGGGTGGACATATTCCTGATACTGGTTACATAAAAGCGGTAAAGCTGTTGAGCGTTGCAGGGGCATATTGGAGGGGTGATGAAAAAAACAAACAATTGACCAGGATTTATGGTATCTCATTTCCGAAAAAAGAGGAACTGGATCATTACTTATCGATGCTGGAAGAGGCCAAAAAGAGAGATCACCGAAAGCTTGGACAGGAATTAGGATTATTTACTTTTTCTCATAAAGTGGGAAAAGGTCTTCCATTATGGCTTCCAAAAGGCACCGATTTAAGGGAGAGGTTGGAGCGGTTTATGCGTGAAGCACAAAAGAAGGCAGGATATCTTCAAGTTATAACACCTCATATTGGGAGCAAGGAGTTGTATGTAACCAGTGGACATTGGGATAAATATGGAAAGGATAGTTTCCAGCCCATTAATACGCCGGAAGAAGGAGAGCTATTTATTTTAAAGCCCATGAACTGCCCTCATCACTGTGAAATTTATAAGGCAGAACCAAGATCCTATAAAGATTTACCATTAAGGTTAGCTGAATTTGGGACGGTTTATCGATATGAGCAAAGTGGAGAGTTACATGGATTAACCCGAGTAAGAGGATTTACCCAGGATGATGCACATATATTTTGCCGCGAAGATCAAGTTAAGGAAGAGTTCATGAAGGTAATCGATTTGGTGTTATTTGTATTCAAATCCTTAAAGTTTGAGAATTTTACAGCTCAAGTATCATTAAGGGACAAAGTAAACAGGGAGAAATATATTGGCAGTGAAGAAAATTGGGATAAGGCCGAAAAAGGGATCCAAGAGGCTGCAGCTGAAAAAGGGCTTCCAATTATTATTGAGTATGGAGAGGCTGCTTTTTACGGTCCTAAATTAGACTTTATGGTTCGTGATGCCATCGGAAGAAGTTGGCAATTGGGTACAATTCAGGTAGATTATAACCTACCAGAAAGGTTCGAATTGGAATATACAGGCTCTGATAATCAGAAACATAGGCCTGTAATGATTCATCGTGCACCTTTTGGGTCGTTAGAAAGATTTATTGCTGTTTTAACGGAACATTGTGCCGGAGATTTCCCATTATGGCTTACTCCAGTTCAGGTAGCCGTGTTACCAATTAGCGAGAAGTTCAATGATTATTCACAAAAAGTTGTTGATTTCCTTAAAAATTCCGAAATTCGCACCTCCTTTGACGAAAGGGCTGAAAAAATAGGAAAGAAAATCAGAGAAAGTGAAATGCAGAAAATGCCGTTCATGCTGGTTATAGGAGAGAAAGAAGCTTCAGAGAATATGGTATCCGTAAGAGAAAGAGGCAAGGGTGATATAGGTACTATGAGTTATGAAGATTTTGCAAAGCTGATCGATCAAAGAGTAAAAGAGAATTTTAACCAATAAAATAGGAGGTCAATATTTTAGAAAAGAAGCCGTTTAATCCTAACTTCAAGAGGGATTTTAACAGGGGTAAAAAGGAGGATGAGCATAAGGTAAACGAAAGAATTCGTGCACCTAAAGTTCGTGTTGTTGGAGACGATATAGAATCGGAAGTAATGGATATTGCAGATGCAATTAGGTTAGCCGAAGACAAGGGATTGGATTTAGTGGAAATCTCTCCAAATGCAGAACCACCGGTTTGTAAGATTATTGACTATAAAAAGTTTTTATACGAACATAAGCGTAAGCAAAAAGAAATAAAGGCGAAAGCCACCAAAGTGATCATTAAGGAGATCCGCTTCGGGCCACAAACTGACGATCATGATTTCAATTTCAAATTGAATCATGCTAAAAAGTTTCTAGCTGACGGAGCCAAAGTAAAAGCTTACGTATTCTTCAAAGGACGCAGTATTGTGTTCAAAGAACAAGGAGAAGTACTGTTGCTTAAATTTGCACAGGAACTCGAAGAATACGGAAAGGTAGAGGCACTACCAAAGCTGGAGGGTAAGAAAATGATCATGCTGGTGACTCCCAAAAAGAAAAAATAGTACAAAAGTTTAATCCTTAAAATTCAGGGACAATGCCAAAGATGAAGAGAAACTCCAGCGCCAAGAAGCGTTTTCAAGTAACGGGTTCTGGAAAAATCAAAAGAAAACACGCCTATAAAAGGCACATTCTTACCAAGAAATCTATTAAAAGAAAAAGAGCTTTAGGGCACGATGCTTTAGTAAGTCCTGGTGATACCAAGAATGTAAAATTAATGTTGTTAAGTTAAAAATTAAAATCAAAGACAAATGCCACGTTCAGCAAACAAAGTAGCCTCAAGAGCACGCAAGAAAAAAGTGCTTAAACTGGCCAAAGGTTCTTTTGGCCGCAGAAAAAACGTGTGGACAGTTGCCAAAAACTCTGTTGAAAAAGGCTTAGGCTATGCCTACAGAGATCGTAAAGCAAAAAAACGTACATTCCGTTCTTTATGGATTCAACGTATTAATGCAGCGGCACGTACTCATGGAATGAGCTATTCAGAGTTCATGGGTAAGATCCACCAATCAGGAATTGAAATTAATCGTAAAACCCTAGCGGATTTAGCGATGAACAATCCTGAAGCTTTTAAAGCAGTGGTTGAGAAAATTAAATAATACCAAAGATGCTAAGAAATGGTTTTCCATTTCAAGCGTTTCAATGGTGTAAATTTCAATCAAAATCTTTTTTAAAATGGGAATCATTTTGGTTCCCTTTTTTTGTTTTCATTTTTTTGACGGACTATACTATGCTCAGGGCGAAGGTCACTAGCAACTGTCAATTTGAATTATACGGTGGGATTAATTTGTAAATTTATCTTATGAAAAGAATTCTATTCATCATTTTTATTCTTACCTCTTCATCGGTCATAGCACAAACGTATACTCATGCCGATTCATTGAGAGGTGGACTTCGTCCCGAAAGAACAGCTTATAATATTTATTATTATGATCTCGATTTAAATGTTGATATCACAAATAAGTTTATCAGTGGTTCGGTAATTATTTATTTTGAAATTATTGACCCAGAAGTGAATAAAATGCAAATCGACCTTTTTAATAATATGAAAGTTAATTCCATTACAGATGCTAATGGAAATCAACTAATATATACACGTGACGCAAATGCTATTTTTATTGAAAGAAATAATTTGGCTAAAAAAAATGAAAAATCCTGGATTAAGGTCGATTATGAAGGGATACCTACTACTGCAAAAAATGCACCCTGGGATGGAGGTTTTGTTTGGAAGAAAGATAAAAATGGGAATCCTTGGGTTGCCGTTGCTTGCCAAGGAGTGGGGGCAAGTCTTTGGTGGCCTTGTAAAGATGATCAGTCTGATGAAGCCGATAGTGTAAAGATTTCTGTAATGGTTCCTTCGGGTTTACAAGTCATTTCAAATGGGAATCTTCGTTCCCAATCCACCTTCGAAGACAAAGTGAAGTTCGAATGGTTTGTTAGTTATCCGATCAATAACTATAATGTTTCCATTAATATTGGGAAATATGTAAATTTTAATGAAAAGTATAAAGGGGTTGAAGCAACCTATGATTTGGATTATTATGTGTTGGATTATAATCTTGAAAAAGCCCAAAAACATTTTAAACAAGTGGTTCCTATGTTAAACGCATTCGAAAAAACGTTGGGGCCTTATCCATTTCCACGTGATGGTTATGCACTTATTGAAACTCCTTATTTGGGAATGGAGCATCAAAGTGGAATAGCCTATGGAAATAAATTTCAAAAGGGATATGATGGTACCGAACGTTCGGGCCTACCAATGGGTTTTGATTTTATCATTGTGCATGAAAGTGGACATGAATATTGGGGAAACAATGTAGGCTCTAAAGATGTTGCTGATATGTGGATTCATGAAGGTTTTTGCACTTATAGTGAAGCACTCTATGTAGAAGAATTATATGGAGCAGACACCGCTTTGGCTTATTGTAATGCCTGGAAACTTTTGGTTAGCAATGATGCACCAATTGTTGGGGATTATGGAGTAGGAAACGAAGGGTCTGGAGATATGTATAATAAAGGGGCCTTGATGTTACATACACTCCGATGGTTGGTGAATGATGACAAAAAATGGTTTGCCATGTTAAAGAATATTCAAAAAGATTTTCGTTTTAAAGTGGTTTCCGGAGACGAGTTAATTAAATATATAAATAAACAATTGGGTATGGATTATACCTGGCTTTTTGATCAATATTTAAAAAATGCCGATCCTCCTTTTTTAAAATATGAATTATACCAAAATGGGAATGATTTGGAAGTAACGATATACTGGACCAATGTTTCTAATCAATTTAAACTACCATTATCCATTGATCTTGGTAATGGGAAGTGTAAAAAAGTAGAGGTCACCAATCAGCCTCAGAAGATTCTTTTGAAAAAAATGAAACTACGCAATTTTAAAGTAGACGATCAACATGCGTATTTTTTGGTAAAGTAGTGATAGCAATTTGGCTAAATAAACTTCAGCTTACTGATACACCGGAACAAATAAAGAGATCTTAACGGTATTCCCCATTACAACACCACTTTCACCCACTCCATATTCAACTCTATCGATAGAAAATTCTGATTTAAATAGACCTTTTGTAGCATCTGCCTCAACAAAAGAGAATGGAATGGTAACCGTTTTAGTAACTGCTTTAATGGTTAGGTTAGCTTCCATGGAATAATCATTCCCTTCCTTTTTTATACTTTTAGAAGTTAAAGTCATTTTTGGATAGGTAGGTGCATCAAAAAAATCAGCATTTTTTAAATGCTTATCTCTACCGCTGTTTTCGGTACTTATGGTATTTACATCTACACTACCGGTAATAGTTGAGTGTGATAAATCATTTGGATCGAAATGAATAGTGCCTGCCAAACCACCTAATGAACCCGAAACCCATGAACCTGCATTTTTAATTTTAAAGGTTACCGTGCTGGTATCCGTCTTAATTTTCCATGCAGGCACTGTAAATGCTAAAAAGATAATTGGTAAAGCAAAAAGAATTCGTTTCATGTTTTATAATTTATAGGATTAATTCAATAATGATGCCATAATTATGGCTGGCTTGGCTTTGAAGCGGTCGGTTTAAAACGATGCATCTTTTCCTGTGCTAAGATAGATTTTAATTTAAACTTCCATCCATTTGGGGTTAGTAATTTTTTCCATTTTGGTAATAGTTGATATCTAACTTGATTATTAACGAATTGCACCGCATGGGAATAATATTCTCTTGGATAGGTTCTTTGAAAATCGATCTCCCGATCAGTGGAATGAGCCCATTCCGGTTTACGGGTGAATGCGGTTTTTACGTCATCATAAAGCCCTGTACCCTTAATAGGATATGCCACCGTTATGGTAAAATGAGTTGGGTTTGAAGCAACTAAATGATCCACCGTTTTGATGATATCTTCTTCCGTTTCGCCCGGATAACCCAACATAATAAAAGTTCCAGTTTCTATGCCGGCATTTTTTGCCTTAACCAGCATCTCCTGCACAATCTTAACATTTACCCTTCGGTCCATTCTATCAATAATATCTTGCGACCCACTTTCAGCCCCAATCCATACCCGGTAACATCCACTTCTTTTCAAATCCACAATTACCGCATCGGTCATTCGATCTGCTCGGGTTATACATTCATATTTAATGTTAAGATTTCGTTTGGTTACTTCCGCTGCAAATTCACTTAACCATTTATGACTAACCGTAAACACGTCATCTACAAACCAAATAGTATCCGGATGATATTTTTTCTGAATTTCTACTAACTCATCACAAACATTTTGTGGAGATCGCCTACGATAGGTTTGCCCATAAACAGCCGTGCTGCACCATTTACAGGTATATGGACAACCACGTTGGGTGCTTACACTCATGGCGTTTGAACCATGTTTATCTTTCCAAACAGATAGATATTTATTTATATCAATTCGATCGCGATTGGGGAAGGGGAGTTCGTCAATATCTTTTAACTTTTGCCTTTCTTCAGTATAAATAATTTTTCCAAAATAATTTTTGAAGGCGATTCCGGCAACTTTATCTAAGAATGGATTGAATGGAGTATTAAGCGTAGTAATTAAATCACGCATGGTTTCTTCACCTTCACCTAATACAATCATATCCGCACCATGATTGATGTAATCTTCGGCATTATACCTAACGTCGGGCCCCCCCAGAATGATTGTTGTATCCTTAAGTTCCGGTCGGGACCGAATAAATGCCATGAGCTTTAAAACATTAAGCTTAGTAAGCATATTGGCATAGATTCCAATCTGCCTATATTTTTTATCCTGAATTTGTTGGCAAAGGGCTTCGAAGTTGCTAAAGGTACTGTCGAAAACATCATGCTCAATTTTTGCCTTCTGTAAATATGTGGATATATACAAAATTCCCAATGGGGGATAGGGTTTCATGATTTTTTGTTCCCTTGGATCTTCATGAAGGAAGTAGCCGTGTGTTAATAAAACTGACATTCATCACGAAAATACTAAGAAATAGGGATATTTTTTGTGAATTGGCAATTTTGAACGATTTTTGATGTAGGGTGTATTTCTTTGTGGCTGACCTGGTTTTTTAGGCAGCATATCAGTTATTTCAATCGTATTAAAGCCCCGTAAATATTTGCTTATGAAGCGTTCAACCCAAAAATCTTTATCCATCATTTTATTTTTTGTCGTTATCATTGGTGCGGCGGCACAACTTTTTATTCAGCCTTTTGGAAATTCTAAAATACCCCCTCCTCCTCCTGGCGAAGACCCGTATAAAAAATATTGGGCTCAAGTAGATTCTTTAGAAAATCTTGGATTAACAGAAAGTGCAAATCAGATCGTAAAAAAAATATCGGATTTGGCAGAACGGGAGAAAAATTCCGTCCAACAGATCAAGTCATTTTTCCATATGGCTAAGTACCGAGATGTTCTTGAAGAAGAATCATTTGCTGCTAATATCACTAAACTGGATGAATTGATCAAAGCTTCTAGTTCGCCAGTACAACAGCTACTTTATTCTGTTAAAGGAGAAGTTGTATGGAATAGATACCAAAGCAATATGTGGCAAATTAATCAACGTACTCCAATTGACGGCGATAAAGAACCTGATATGGAATTATGGGATGCCAAAAGATTTGCTCGTGAGGCCATGAAATATTTTGAACTTTCTTTAAATAATCCCAAAGAGTTGAAGTTGACAAAATTGGACGGATATGCTGAATTATTGAATGGGGACAGTTTATTTAGAAAATTAAAACCCACGGTATATGATTTTTTAATGCATAGAGCCATCAATTTCTATCAGAGTCCTTATTTGAATATGTTGGAACCGGCCGAAAAATTTGAAATTGATCAGGCCCAATATTTTCAATTGGCTGATAAGTTTGTGGCCATTCAATTTGAAAAGAAAGATAGCTTGTCTTCACTGCAAAAGGCCCTTCAGTTATATCAACAATTATATATTTTTCATAAGGATGATAAGGAAGCTACCATTCAGCTTGAACTAAATAGACTGGCGTTTATTCATAAAAAATCTATTCAAGAGGATAAAGACCAACTTTATTTAAGTTCTATAAATCAATTGATTGCTAACTTCGAAAATGATGAAGCGGTAGCCGATGTATATTTTGTATTAGCGCAAGTTTTATACGATCAAAGTGCGAATTGGGCGCCAAATTCCGAAGAAACCTTTTATAGGGAATATCGAAAGTTGGCCTTGGCTGCTTGCGATAAAGTGATGCAGAAGTTTCCGAATTCTGATGGGGCTCATAATTGCAGATTATTTAAGAAGACCATTGAAGCTCCTTCTATCTCCTTTAATTTAAAAAAGGCACAGGAAAGCAAACAAAATATTTTATCTGGAATTTCTTATCGAAATATCGACCAGGTTTGGGTTAAAGTTTACCGGCATAATTATGATCAAATCATTGATCGGTTGACGTATTATGAAGAGCAGGATGAGGCATATGCTGCAGCCAAAACAGGTGTTCTGGTTAAAGAAATGTCTGTTAATTTAAAATCTTTTGATGATTATTTTGACCATACTACAGAAATTACCATCGACCCTTTGGATCTTGGTTTTTATACCATTGTATTTAGCTCTAAGGAAAACGATCAACTAGCAGAATCATTTAACGGATTTACTAGTTTTTGGAGCACCGATATTGGGATTCTTGACTTTAACTCATATTCAGGTGGTGGACAAATATTTAATATCGTTAATCGTTCCACAGGTTTGGTTATTAAGAATGCCAATGTAGGTGTGTATAAATTGAAATATAATTATTCCAATTATAGGTACCAAAGGGAAAAGGTAAATTCTGTATTATCTGATAAGAATGGTATGGTAAAAGATGTTTATAAAGGAAACGAAAGTTTTTATTTGGATGTAAAAAATGGTAAGGATAG
>JBEIQI010000349.1:0-2276 GCA_040376605.1 Flavobacteriales bacterium
GGAAATATTAATAGACTATTACTTTAATTTTGCTATATTTTTCGCCAATATGTTTGCTCCCTTTTTTGCATTTATTGCAGTTATTTTTTTTACCAGCAGAATGGCATCAAGATTGGAGATTATTTCTATTCTTTCCACGGGAACTAGTTATAGAAGGCTCCTACGACCGTTTCTATTAACCGCTGTTATTATTGCTGCCTTAAATTGGATTTCAGGAAATTATATTATCCCTAAAGCAAATTTGGATAAAATGAATTTCGAGCAAAAGTATTTTGGACGGATCAATATTTCCTTACCCAATATTCACAGGCAGTACAATGACAGCGAATTTGTTTATGTGAAGAATTTTAATTTCGCTACTAAAATAGGTGGTGCTTTTGCTTATGAAAAATTTGTAGATGGACAACTCACTAAAAAAATTATGTGTCATAATATTGTTTATGATACGGTAAATGGTAAATGGACTTTGCAGGATTATATCGTAAGGGATATGGATGGCCTTAAAGAAAAAATGAGCAGAGGCACTCAAATGGATACTGTTTTTCCTTTTACCCCGGAAATATTTAGAACCGAAACAAGAAAAATGATTACCATGTCGAATGCAGAATTGGATGAATTTATTGAAGAGGAAAAAGCGAAGGGTTCGAAATACGTAAACATTTATTTATTAGAAAAACATCAACGAAATGCTAATCCATTTGCAATAATTATTATGACATTGTTGGGTGTGCCTATTGCCAGCAGAAAGGTAAGAGGTGGAATAGGCTTTCATTTAGCAATGGGGGTTGCTTTAGCTTTTACATATATTTATATTGGTAAGGTTTTTACAGCCTCTGCCTCAACCGGAGGAATTGATCCATTTTGGGCTCTATGGTTACCCAATATAATTTTTCTGGGGCTGGCGATGGTCTTGGTGCGGTTTACACAGAAATAAATTTATCCATTATCCTTATATTGATCCTCTGTATCATCATGAATATCTTCTTGAGGATCTGGTTGAATGACCGGTTCTTTTTTTAATGGCTCCTTATTTTGCTTCACGTCTAGCACTTTATGTTTGCCTTCATTGCTTTGTAAAATTTTGGTAATTATGGTTGTTTGGCTTACCACGGTTGTATCGAATAATACGACCACCTGATTATTAAGATAATTGAATGAAATCGTCTTTATACCTTCTAAACTCATCAAATCATCCGTTATTTTTTTTTCGGCTATTCCATTTCCATCCAGTCCGGTAACCGTGATTTCAATCTTCTTCTGTGTCTTGCTTTTGTTAGGGTTTTTACCACATGTAGAAAACAACAAGAACGTGATTATTAAAAACCCTAAATATTTTCCTTTACTAAGCATTTAATATCATCTTTGTCCAAATTTACGGAATTTAAATAGTGGCTTTCGATTTTAAAGACAAAACCTCTCAGTATTTCATACTTTTTATGCTTGCGGCTACCTGGGGTAGTTCTTTCATATTAATGAAATTAGGTATGCGCTCATTTACTCCAATTGAAGTTGCTTTATTAAGGGTTTCCATCAGTTTTATTGTTTTATCTCCCTTTGTATTATATAATATTCGAACAATTCCCAGGGATCGGTGGAAATGGTTAGCCGCTGCCGGGTTTTTAGGAAATGGGGTACCTGCATTTATGTTTGCCTTAGGACTGTCCAGGATCAATAGTTCATTAGGTGGAATTATTAATGCGACAGCTCCCTTATTTACCATGATCGTGGGGTCTATATTCTTTACAATGAAATTTGGGAGGCATTCGATTTGGGGTGTTTTTATTGGACTCATAGGTACGGTTTACCTAATTGTATTTGGAGGGAATGGCAAGGGCGATACAGATGTTGTATATGTATTGTTCCCTTTGATAGGTTCTTTATGTTATGGATTCTCTTCCAATATCATCAAGCTTAAATTAAAAGAATTAAAACCCATAGTAGTTACCGGTGCGGCCTTAATGACTCAAGCTCCCTTGGCGATCCTTTTTTTGTTTATATTAGGAATTCCAGAAAAGGCTATGAGTACTTCATTACATACAGAATCATTTTTATATATCACCCTATTAGCCATTATGGGAACATCTATTGCTGTATTGGTCTTTAACTATTTGATTAAACATACCACTGTTCTATTTGCTGCTTCGGTAACTTATCTAGTGCCCATGTTTGCTATGGCCATTGGATTCTTTGTCGGTGAGACAATTTCTATTCATTATTTTATTGGAATGGGGATCATTATCGCAGGTGTATGGCTAACGAGTAGGGGATAGCAAGAC
>JBEIQI010000187.1:0-6220 GCA_040376605.1 Flavobacteriales bacterium
TTCCCTATCGAATCTTTGAAACCAATAATGAAGCTGTTTGCTGGTTAAGAAACTAGCCGTTATTTATTCACGATTTTCGATCGCTTATACTTCTCAAGGAAGTCCTTGATTTGATCAGCACCCAACTTTTTCGCAATAATTTTTTTATCCTTATCCAAAATATAAACCACAGGATAGCTATATAAATCGAATATATGTCTGAAGTTTAAACTATTTAAATCTGTTAACTTTAGTTCTAAAATATATTTTTGAGGATTGGTATTTAATTCTGGATTATCCGATACGTTTAGCCAAGGCAAGTTTTGTTCTGCCTGGTATTTTTTCCATTCTTTATCTTCTAACTCCCCTTCTACTCCAAAAATTTCTATTCCATTTGGCTTTAAATAATCATTATAAAGCTCCTTCATAATCGGAGTCGATTTTTTACAATGACTACAAGTTGCGTCCCAGAAATATAAAATGGTATACTCCCCTTTAAAATCATATAATGAATGAAACTGCCCAGCAGTATCAGGTAACGTGATATTGTTGACCACAGTACCGCATAAAAGTGGTTTTAGTTTATCAGCCCTTTCAATCATTTTATCCATTGTTTTTTGATCAACCCAGGATGCTTGACCTGTTCTATAATATTTATCTATAAGATGCACAAATAC
This sequence comes from Flavobacteriales bacterium, assembly GCA_040376605.1. Classification (GTDB taxonomy): domain Bacteria; phylum Bacteroidota; class Bacteroidia; order CAIKAF01; family CAIKAF01; genus JANWKQ01. The sequence continues at coordinate 657 of JBEIQI010000187.1, forward strand.
AGCATCCATACACATCATGGCTGATCTTTCGTAAGTATAGGTTAGATGGTGGCAAATGAACTTAAACATCTCCTTATCACCTCCAGTTTTTGCTAACATACGATCAGCCTCCACCATTATGGAATCTGGGATTTGATAAACCACCTTGTCGAAATAATAAATCAACTTCGACTCAAGAACAGGTGTTCTTATTAAACGATTATCGGTTAAATCAATATTATCCCAAAAATGAGCCTTAAAATATCTAGGTAAGAATAAAGAATCTCCTTTCGGAGCTTCTGGCAAATCAATATCTTTCATTGCCTTAAAAACTCTCGTTACTAATAAATCAGGGTTCTGTTTAATTTTATCGTCCCTGAATTTGTTGATACTTTCAGTAATATCATCCCTTTGTTTAATAGCGTCCTTGTATTCTTTACTCTGTTTATCAATATCCTTCTTATTAATGATTTCATTATAAGGGAACATTTCCTTTTGTTTGGCCGCAATGGTTTTCATGTAATCATACCAAATCATGTTTTCGGCGGATTTTTTTACGTTCATATGACCAACCATATCAAGGGTATCCGTTTCCATCTGAATTTTAGATTCGTTTACCACAAATTCAAAATAGTTCTTACGAGGGGTTATAAACAAATATATCCCTCCTTGTAAAGTATCTTTCCCACTAAATTCAACCTCCCCATTTGCGTTAACATGGGCAGTATCCTTAATAAACTTTTTCTCTCCGTAATGAAACCCCAGATAGACATCAACATCCTTAAGTCCGCCAACTTTAAACTTAAAAGAATAATTGCTAATGACAGGTTTTGCTTTTTGAGTTTGGCTATTGGCTATTTGTGAGCCAATGAATGTCACAAGTAAAATAAGTAAGTATCTAACTTTCATGGATGATCTGTAATTTATCTACAGATGACAAATAAACAAGTTTCGTTCCCTTTTTGTATACAATTAGGAACCCATTAACATTTTTTTGATTTAAGCCCTGCATAAATCATATTAAAGAAAAACTTTATCTTTATAACCTAAGCTAATTGAATGATGAAAAAACTATACCTTACTCTTGCTCTATTAATTTCTACTTACATTGTATCAACAGCCCAAATGCATCTTCAATCTGCCGATTTAATTGAAGATTTTAATGCAACACAGGTTGATAGTTTTCTTACCGCAGAAGGTATACCTAGCGGATTGCTAACGATTAGAAATGGAATTAAAGTATATAAAATTACTTATAGCACTGTTAGCTGGGATAGCTCCGCTACCTTGGCTACTGGGGTAGTATTCCTCCCTCAGGGAAATGACAACTGCAGGAGGCCGATCCTTAATTATTGCCATGGTACGATCATTAAAAAACTGGATGCTCCTAGTTATAAAGTGGGTGAATATTTAGTAGGTGTAGCCTTTAGTTCTACCGGATATATTGCAGTTATGCCCGATTATTTGGGGCTTGGTAGTGTTAGTCCGGGTATGCACCCCTACATTCATGCTCATTCGGAGGCTACCGCTGCAATTGATATGTTAAGAGCATCCAAAGAATGGATGGACAGTATTGATTATTCTTATAGCGATCAACTTTTTATGACTGGATATTCTCAGGGAGGACATGCCTCTATGGCTGCTCATAAAATGATGCAGGAGACTTTACCAGGCGAATTTACGGTAACAGCAGCTGTTCCGCTTTCTGGCCCTTACGATGTTTCAGGTGTTCAGGCAGAGGTAATTACCAGAGATAGCTCATATGGTGCTCCAGGATACCTGCCATTTGTATTATTTTCATATAATATGGTTTACAATATGTACCCAACCTATGATGCGATATTAGATACCCCTTATAACCTTACCGTTCCTCCATTAATGGATGGTTCCGTATCTTTAGGCGTTGTAGAAAATTTTATTCCTGATACCCCTAATTTAATTATTCTTCCTGCCTTATTAGACACCTTCGAAACAGATACCAGTCACATATTTTGGGATGCACTAAGAGCCAATAATTTATATGATTGGGTTCCTAATTGTCCAGTAAGGCTGGGTTATTGTACAGCGGATGAATTGGTGTCTTATAGAAATGCCATAGCTTGTCAGGATAGTATGATAGCCAGAGGGGCAACGGATGTTCAGGCATTTGTTGTAAATCCATCTCTTGCTCATAGCGATTGCGCATTATTTGCATTAATGGCTGCTAACATTTTCTTTACGGGTTTTAGAGAAGATTTAATTGATATTAATTTAACTGTTACCGATCAATCCTCTGCTGGCAGTAATGATGGTGCGATTTTAACCAGTATTTCAGGGGGAGTTCCAGGTTATAATTATGTTTGGAGTAATAGTGCAACAACGCCCAATTTATATGGTACCATTGGGGGCTCCTATTCTGTTACGGTTACAGATACCAATGGTTGTTCATCAACTGCATCAGCCTTTATAGGGGTTATTGGAATAGAAGATGAATTGAATCCACCGACTATTAACTTATATCCAAATCCAGCGACTGAACAATTCAATATTCAATTAAATAATTTTCATGCGGATGTTGAGATAACTTTGATTGACTTGGTGGGCAAAACGGCCTTAAATAGACATATACCGCATGGCACGGAGTTAGTAAGTATTAGCACGTTCGGTATTTCAAGGGGTGTTTATCTGGTGAAAATTGAGTGTGAAAATAGTTTGATCTCAAGAAGAATAGTTATTCAATAGACTATTTAGTTTATTGGACGTTTATGTTTCCATCTGCGATGAGACCATAACCATGTTTCGGGGTTTTCTGTAATAATTTGCTCTAACCGACGGGCAAATAAATCAGTTATTTCGTTTTCTTTCAACGTTGCAGAGTTCTGGGAAATCAATTCTACCTTCATTACATACTTTCCTCTTCTTACTTTTATTAGATAAGCCAAAACTACAGGATAATCCTTTTTCCTGGCAATCTTATCATACCCGTTAAAAAAGCAGGTATCCTGATTTAAAAATTGGGTCCAATAAGCATACTCAGGCACTGGTGACTGGTCTGCAATAAATGCCAATACCATCGGATCTGAGCGTTGTTCATGAATCAATCTGGTTATTTGTTGCATGGGTAATAAGTGAGATCCAAACCGAGATCTAAACTTTAAAAATAATTGTTCAAATACTTTATTTTTTAATGGTCTGTATAAGGCAACTAATGGATTTAAATGATAGGTATTATAGGATAAACTGCACCATTCCCAATTACCAAAATGACCCAGCAAGCAAATAAAATCTCTCTTTTGTTGATATAACTCTTCAAATACATGAATATCCTCAATTATGCATTGCTTTTGCAATTGTTTGGGACTTGCCTCTATTGCCCATATGTTTTCTACGATTAAATCGGATAAATGCTGATAAAATTTTCTTTCAATTTTTTTTAATTCAGTTAACGATTTGTTGGGAAAGGAATTGGATAAATTGGTTCGAACCACTTTCTTGCGGTAACCGATTAAATAATATAAAATAAAATAGATAAATCTTGAATATACCAATAAATACCAAAGAGGCAACAAAGAATGCAGCCTTAGGATCAGATAAAATATTTTAATACCGAATTGTTTCACCAAATGATTTACTAATACAAAGAAGCATAATTTCGGAATGAAACCAAATTTTAATATATTTACTTAAATAGTTGAAGCATGAATGATTTACCTTTGAAACTAGCACATCCTCAATTTTTTAACATTCTAAAAGAACCTACAGAATATCATGGCAACAAGTTAAATAAAGAAGAGGCTCATGAGCTTCTGGAACTAAATTCTAAAAAATTATCTGAGCTCCAAGAAGTATTGTATGCCGACGGAAGATGGTCCGTATTGGTTATATTTCAGGGCATGGATGGCAGCGGGAAAGACTCGTGTATTAAAAGAATTTTTTCGGGCATTAACCCCCAAGGATGCCAAGTTTCTAGTTTTAAAGCTCCGTCCGAAGAAGATTTAAAACATGATTATTTATGGCGATGCATGAAACAATTACCAGAGCAAGGTAAAATTGGCATTTTTAATAGATCTTATTATGAAGAAGTACTGGTGGTAAGGGCTTATCCCAATATCCTTGCAGCTCAGCAATTACCTGAGGTACATCAGGGAAAAGATATATGGAAAAACAGATTTGAGGATATCAATAATTTCGAAAAATATTTATCGAGAAACGGCACCAAAATCATTAAATTCTATTTAAATATTTCGAAAAAAGAGCAAGCAAAACGTTTGCTAAAGAGGGCCATGGATGCTGATAAGTTTTGGAAGGTGGGCGAACATGATTTGCAAATTAATAAGGACTACCTTACGTTTATCGATGAAATCGATGACATGATTTTAAATACAGCGACTAAACATGCCCCTTGGTACATTGTTCCTTCTGATGATAAATGGTATGCTCAGATATTAATGATGAACACTATATTGGAAGAAATTAAATCATTGAATGTTAAATTTCCGGAACCTACCAAGGAACAAAAACTAGCCATAGAAGAAGCGAAAAGAACGCTGGGCAGTCTAATTTAACCTACAGTTCTTTTTGTAAACTGGATAACACCATATCCTCCACAAAAGCTACAATTAAATTGGCATTATCATCTGTTTGAAAGTCGGTAAGGGAAGGAAGGTTTTTCTTAAAATAGCTTTGAAAATGCGCCACTTCAATCATGGTACTTGACAAGGATCTAGGATATTTATAGTTTTCATTGCATTCCAATAGTACTTGCCCAATTACCGAGCATAGGTCTTTATATGGTTTAAATAACTGGGCACTATTGTCCTCTGTTACATGTTTTGTCAAGTAGGTTTTAGTGCCTTCATTAATCATAATCTCATGCAATAATCTTACATCCAGTAAATCACTATAAAAGTCATCCTTATCAATAATGATAAGTAAATGAATAATTTGCTTAAGCTTATAAATAGGATCTTTTACATTGTTGGTATGATAGCTAACCCGAAATTCCAACCACCGCCAATACCATGCCATGAGATATACCAATAAACGATGTTTATTTTCGAAGTATCTGTAGATAGTGGCTTCGGTAGTTCCAATTTCAAGGGCTAGTTTTTTAAATGTAAATGATTCAAAACCAAAATGTTGAATTAAAATAACCGATTGAGATAAAATTTTTTTACCTAATTCTGACTGCTCTGGATCCCGAAGGAAGAGCTTCTCGTTCATTTTAATCTGGAGTTGAACATCCATTTTAATCGATTTTAGCATACAATTGGACAAATATATATAAAAGCAATACAATACAAAATAATAGCTTTGCTATTATTTATTTTAATATTACTATTGTTTTATAAACAAATTCTCATTAAAATTGTTCCAATAATAGAAATAAGCATGTGTTAACGCATTAGAAATAAGTGCAAACTTCAAGATAATCAGCAATTAAATAAAGATTAAACTCGTCTTTCATGAAGATTCACACCCTCATAACCGCCTTCAATCATTTATATGGAAAAGACTCCAATTCGACTGAAATCAATCAGGAGTATAAGATAATCACCAAGTACATTTCTGAAAAACGAGATTTAAAGCAACTGGACTTCTTACAA
>JBEIQI010000332.1:0-2706 GCA_040376605.1 Flavobacteriales bacterium
ATATATTTATGCACGATTTATTTAAAAAAAGACTATATTTGTACAACAATGGTCCTGTGGACGAGGGGCTAGGCAAGGCTCTGCAAAAGCTTCCACAGCGGTTCGAATCCGCTCGGGACCTCAGAGAGATCAAAAAAGTCAGCAAATTTTGCTGGCTTTTTTGCATTTAAGCCCCTTTGTCAAGCTTGCTTGTGCAAAGGGGCTTAAATGCAAAAAAGAAAACAGAAAGTTTTACTTTTTTGATCTTCGACCTGAGGCATGCCCAATGCGGATCACGCAGTAATCCGCTCGGGACCTCTAAAACCCCTGTATTTACAGGGGGGGTCTGCTTTCTGCATCACTTCTGCATCATGTTTTGACCCTTTTTCCCTCTCTTTTTATTTTTCAATTTTTGAGAAAAGTCCCGGTTGGACCTCAATCATTTACGTAAAAAAAGGGCTGTTTGTAAATCCAATTCTAAAAACCCTGCATGCTGCGTAATTCCCTTACATTTTTTGAACGTTCTTCCTGCAATTCTATCATTTTATCCCTTACCCTATTCGCTTCGCCAAATTGCTCGGCTTTCAGGAATGCTGCCTTTTCCTGCCTCAAGGTTTCAATCATTGCATCCATTTCTTCATTCTTTTGTCGTAACGCTTCAATCCGCTTCGTATTATCAAATCCAAATTCTTTCATATAGTTTTGATAAACTTTTAGCAATTCCAATTTTTCGGATGAATCCGGATCCATGCCATCTAAATCAATCTTCATTTCCATGAGCAATTCCTTGGTATTAGCTAAAATTTCCCTTTCCTGGTCTCTTGATTGAGCCGCAGCCATATATTGCTGATCTTTAATGTCGGCCGCCTTTTGCTTAGATATCGTTTGCAGCAAATTTTCTATCTCTTTTAATAATACATTATAATTTTTCATGCAAGTTTATTTTCTTATGGCCCAGGAAATACAATTCAAAACACCATCATTGGCGGCTATCTCACTGCTTTCAACGAAGATGATTTTCTTATTCGGAAATACCGGTTCAAATATTTCTCTTAGTTCAAATATTTGCATCACCTCAAATACCTCATGATCGCAAAACGATGGCACTATTATCCCTTGCTCCATTTCTAAATAATTAATATAAAGTCCATATATAACAGGCATAAATCCGTATTCACCATTAATGGTATCAATAGGCAGCTCAATATATTCTAGGTTGGCCTTTGCAAGTGCCTTCAATAGTTTTGATCGATACGTTTTACTGTATTCAGATAGATCATTGATAAAAACCCTGTTTTCATCAATAAACCGAATAATGCCATCTGCATGACCCGTATAGTCATAAGGCGGTTCTGGAACAATAATTAATTCTTCAATTTCTAATTCTTTTTTTACTAATTCATGCAAGTCGCTTTTGGAGTAATCCGGATTCTCCTTGTAAATGCGTGATGAAAGAATGGCTTTGTTGGTCCACTTAATTACATTACCACCATCAATAACTAGTTGGCTTTTATACGTTTTAATCCCCAACATTTCACAAACAACCATTGGATCCGTTTTTAAATATTGAAAAGTACCGTCAAAATCTACAGGAGGTCCGTATGCACCATCAAATATGGTTTCCTCTTTTAAATATGTAGGATCATAAATAAACTGTACAAATTTATCATGGGTAATTTGTATCGGCATATAATCTTTGGCCCATACATCCTTCGTGCCATGGATTATTCCAAAGGGAATATCAAGCTCCTTTAATCCTTCCATTAAATTTCCATAGAAATCCGGATATTCCTGTTCTAAGGTATCAGCTAAATATAAAAAATTTGTTTCCTGGTCTTTAATCATAGTTATTCAAAATAATTCTGCTCGTTGGAGTTAAACTTAATACCATAAAAATTAAAGAATGAATCGTCCGACGGTTCTCTTTCAATTAAGTCGAAGGAGCTTACCTCATTTGGCAGCCTATCGAATACCAGAGTAAATTCTATGCATTGCCCCTCGGCAGTGTATTCGTATTTATCCGGATGTACCGGAATACCTATAGCCCTTTTTAATGGCCATTTATTTTCGGTAAAACTCTCCCTTACAAATATCTCCGGATATATCTGCACCCACCCTCCGTTTTTATACATCGAATCGGCATAGTTTACCATTAAAAGAAACATGTGCTTTTCGGTAATTATTATCTCTAATAATTCACAAGTGCTTCTGGGCGCTACAAAACGTATATCCGGATTTATATAGGATAAACGTTCTCGTTTGTTTTTTAAAAATGATGACATATTAGGCCAGGTTGGTTCAATTAATATATCCATCATACACCCGCTATTTGACCACAATATTGTTCAGCAATTTTATTGAGCTGATAGGATTTATCATAGGAGGTTTCTATCAGGTTCTTTTTCTTAAACTCATGGCTGGTAAAATGAGTAATACCATTAAGCAGACCAAAGGCATTCCTTCCCAAATCCTTCATTTCTCTTTCTATGCTGGTAATGATCTTATCGGCCCATTCGGTTTTAAGAGGTTCTATATTAATACCTTCCTCGCTGCCTATAATGGCAGATTCTTCGAGCATAATTAACTTTTCAATTTGTTTATCATCCACCATGGTTCTGGCAAAAAGGGCAAACTTTTCTCGAAGGCGGATAATCTCTCTTTCATGCTCCCATTGTATTCTTTCTAATATCAATGTATTTGTTTGGAGATGGGTATTGTGCACCATGC
>JBEIQI010000015.1:0-22870 GCA_040376605.1 Flavobacteriales bacterium
TTCACCATATTTGGAGGCGGCGCCAACCACTGAGCTTGTGTCATGAATTGCCACGGCACTCCAAATACCAAATTGTTGTTGGGTCAATTCTAATAATAAACCAACCTGTGGGAATACAAATAGAGCCACTGCATTTAAAATAAAAACAGTGATTAAAGAAACCGACATTGATTTAGGATCGGCATTGATAACCGGACCCACAGCAGCAATAGCACTACCACCACAAATGGCGGTTCCGGAAGAAATAAGAATAGAGGTGTTGGATTCTATTTTCAATAGTTTTCCGATTAGAAAACCAAACAATAAAGTGCCTAAAATAGTGGCTACCGTAAACCAAATACCCGATAAACCAGCCTCAACAACTGCGTGTATGTTCATTCCAAAACCCAAACCTACAATGGCCCATCGCAATAAATGTTTAGAGATATTCTGACTTAATTTTTTAAATGGATTACCAAAGATCAATGCAAAAACCAATCCTCCACCAAGTGCATAAGGGGCAGATACTGCGCCACTGGCCGCTAAGCCTGCAAGTATGATATAAACTATTTTTAGGGCTGGTTGTTCCTTAAAAAGATCAGGTACCTTATTCATTCGGTTAGTAGAGGCCTCGTTTATTTCTTCTCAAATGTATATTTTTTTGAGCTCTAACTATTATAAATTCGAATAACCGGAACTTCATTCCATGGCATTGATAGCTAAATACAATTATTTATCCTAGTGGATCACCAGTTGATAGGTTTGGGTATAGCTTTTGAGTTTTATCTGCAAAAAATAAATACCTGCAGCATTGTCCGTAATATCAATATTGAATTGAACTTCTGAGGTGTTTTGAGGTGTATACCGATAGATCTCTTTCCCCACCATATTTGAAATAGTTATCATACATATTGCTTCTTTATTTTCCATTGAGCGAATGGTAAATATTCCTTTAGAAGGGTTTGGGTATATATTGAACCCACTTGTATAATATGAATTAATTCCTGATGAATTGCAGAGGTGATCTAACCCGGTAGCTACTAAATTTGAAGTTTGCCAAAGTGGCTCTCGGGATGGATGTTGCAGGGCAGCATACATTCTTGCTACCTGGCCCTGAGTAAACATTTTATAACAGCCACTAGCTCCACTATAGTCCATATAATTTTCGGCATTGATAAGGTCACTGTTGCAATTAAGTGGACTATTTGCCGAACTACTGGCATGGCATAGATAGGAGGATCCTAAATAATCGCAAGGAGGTGTATCGCTTACTTGATCATTGGGGGCAACACATCCACCATTGAATGTATGTATTAGATTCAACCAATGTCCATATTCATGGGTTAGGGTAGAAGCAAACTCCGTGGAAGTGTTGGTTCCTAAATAGGCACCATTATAAACGATTCGCGCAGTATTATTGTTCGACATGAATGAGCTAGGATAATACGCATAGCCTGAATTATTTGTAATGCCATCATTAAATAGATCGTTCATAATATAAATATTCATGTACTTATAATTATCCCATGCATCAGCTGCGATGGCGGCATCATAACCACTTCCATTGGCATATCCGGCTGTTACAGGATGATAAACTATACCGGTTGTAGATGATCCAGAAGGATCTTTTTGCGCTAATGCAAAAATTACATCAGGCATGTTACTTCTAATACTTAAAAAACTATTATGTACAGTTGCATAATCGGCATTCAATCCATGAAAATCCTTGTTGAGTTTATCCATAGCATCAATAATAAGGGCATCATTCACTGCCAATCCCCCTTGCGAGGTTCCATAGACGTGAAACACTACTGGTATTACATAACAGTTTCCTCCATTCAAATCTTTGGGAGAAAAGTTCTTTGTAAAAATTTCCAACTCTTCACTTTCTCTTATAAAAGTAGAATCAACCGGTAGATTGATTGCAGAAACTTTGCAGTGATTGTTGTTTGGGGTTTCTTGTATTTGGGCACGAACATTTGTTGCTATAAATATTAGCAATAGCCAAAGAAGGTGGATAGGTCTTTTCATATAATCAAATATATGAAATTCTTTTTTGTTTGCAGCGAATATGCATTTTCGAGGCAATATGCAACGATGGACAATTACTCGTATTATTTCTACTTTGTAAAGGTACTCGTGAACTCGCCTTTGGCTCGGTAGTCCGACGCTACTCAAGGGCACAGTTTGTCATTTGAGTAAATAAACTACTCCTGTTTTTTGCAACAACCATCCAAACTACTCAAACCTTTTTCGGTAGCTTTTACATTATCCGCATCGTAACCGCAATTAGAAATACATTCACGAATTTTATCGATGGTGATCTTTTTAGGGTTATAGCTTACCTTAATAGTGTTACCCGCAATGGTAAAACTTTTGAGTCCTTTTAATTTATAGAGCTCTGTGTCGAATCTTTGTCCGCAAGTTTCGCATTGGCTACAGTGGCTGCAATAGATCTCGGTTTTTATATCGGCAGTAGTCGTTGTTTGTGCCGAAACTTTTGTTGTAACAAACATGGTTGCCAACACTAAGATAAGTGTGTTAATTTTTTTTGTCATTTTTTTTGGTTTTTTCTTTATAATCTATTTTTAAACGAATACCACCGTAGAACATTCTTCCAAAAATTGGAGCATATACCAGAGTAGCATCAAACTTAGTGCCGAATGGATTAGCTGCATCTACCAATGGAGTATGTTGTGTATAGCCGGTAATGTTCTCACATCCCATGTATACATCTAATATTTTAAAATTTTTGGTAATTTGTGCATTCAATGTAACATACCAGGGTGTCGCTCCATGGTAAGGTGCAAAACTGGGGCCGGTTACATCGGGCATACGGCTATTGCCCGTAACATGTGTGGTGAAGTCGAAACTGAAACCATACTTAGGTGTTGTATATCCTAAATTTATTAACATGCGGTGCATAGGAACGAGGGGTACTGTTTTTAAAACACCTTCATAGGTGGCTCTTACATCCTGGAATTTGTAGGCAACCCGAACCTCGAACTTCTTAATGGGCTCCATATTAAAATTAATTTGGAATACATTACTAAAGGATGCACCTGATAAATTATAAAACACCAATTTATCTTCAGCTTCTCGGTCCACAATTAGCTGACTTGTAAAGTCCGTTCTAAAAAAATCTGCCACGATGGTGGCATCTCGTTTACGGATTTTGAATACGTATTGAACACTAGCGCCATAGTTCCAGGCAATCTCCGGTTGAAGAGTATTGTTTATTTGAATGTTTCGCGAAGTAACCAACATCGAAATATTATCCGCAAAAATATTGGGAACCCTCCAGCCTCTGCCTCCAGCCACCCGGAATAACAGCCCTTTCGTTATTTCCCATTTTAAATGAACTCTTGGAGAAGGCATAAAACCAAACAAATTATGATAATCAATTCGGCCACCGGCCACCAAAGTAACCCCACGATAATTATCCAGGGTATATTCAAAAAATGCTCCCGGAACGAGCTCCATTCTTTTTAGTTGAATCCCCGCATAGGTCTCATTATAATCGTCATACATAAAACTAGCCCCTGTTCTAAATTTATGTTTGGTATTACCAAAAATGGACTGATAAATGGCATTAAAAAAACCACTTTTTTGAATTCCGCGATACCCATTTAAACCAATAAACCCACGTTGATCATGATAAATAAAATTAGCCTGAAACCCTATACTTTTCCATTCTGTTTCTGGGAAAACAATTCCAAATTTTGCGAAACCTTCACCCCTCCAAGTTGTCATTTGTACTCCATATTGCGGAGCAAGGCTGTCGTTTCTATAGAACGCGGAGGTTCCTCCATTTCGAAGTTCATGTAACCCTTTAATACCAAACTGGGTTTCGATTCTCTTTCCGAAATATTGCCAGCGATGAACAAAGCTCCCTGTTTTTATCAAAGGCATATCTAAAAAACCATCACTATTGTCGTCTGTTATGGTATTAAAATAATCACCGTGTAAAAGGGTTATGTTACTCCACCTTTTCCCAATCCGAAATGATACATTAGCATTTCCTTCAACTCTTCCCATGTGATTTACATAAAGGTTCAAGAGCAGGCGATCTGCATTATGGGGTTTGCGCAATTCCAAATTAATTTGGCCTGTTGCGGCTTCGTAACCATTTACCACTGATCCTGCACCTTTCGAGATTTGTAAACTTTCCATCCAAGTGCCCGGAATATAATTTAGACCAAATGGTGAAGCTAATCCACGAATGGAAGGCAAAAGCTCGGTGGTTATTTGAACATATCTACCATCGAGCCCAAGCATTTGAATGCTTTTGGCCCCGGTAATGGCATCGCTATAACTTACGTCAACAGTGGCATTGGTGCTAAAGCTTTCGGATAAATTACAGCAAGCAGCCTTTATAAACTCACGTTCGTTGAGGGTTTCAATTAATTGCGGGTTTAAAACTGAAAAGGAGGAAGCGTCCTTTTCGCCGAATACTGTTGCTTCGTTTAATGCGGTTGTTTTTAAGGTAAAGTTAAAAACACCTTTTCTTATGTCAATGGTGTCCTTCTCAAATGAAACAATGGACGCAACCAGAAAAAACAAGGAGTCTATTTTTGGAAGCACATATTTACCGGTACTATCTGTAGTAGTGACCATGGTGCCGCCGGCATAATAAACATTCACCATAGGGATCGGAACCCCTTTGTCATCCAACACTTTTCCGGAGATTTGTGCCAGAACCTTTCCGGAGCCTATAAGTGCTAATATAAATGCGATAATTAAAAATCTTTTCATTACATACTAAATTGAAGTCAACGATAGGGTTGACCGATTTAACAAATTAAATTGTCAGTAAGTGAAAAGGCTTAATCAAATCCTGAAAACGCAAATATAGGAAGGCTCAGGGGGCCGTTGCTTAGGCTCTTCTTTTTCTTTCAGAAGAGATTTAAAAATTGGTAATAAATACGATTGAATACCTGGAGAAGTTAAAGGAAGAGGGGAAATGATGGTTTTAAAAAACGTTGAATTGGCATCGTCATCCACATTGATTATGGTTTGCTCTAAATCACAGCAGTCGGCTTGTTCGAAATGTGGGGTTGTTTCTGTGCAATCCAGGTCTTCTTCTCCGCATGGATCACCGCTCTGATAGCTTGCATAAACATTCTCAAAACCAGTAATGGAGCATTTATGAAAACTCATGGTATATCCACTCATACCATGCAAATACATGGTTAAAACAAGCAGGGATATCAATCTTTTGAGGACCATTGATACAAAGTTAAGGCATTTGTTGTAAAACCGACTAATACATGAAAGATTAACGTTTTTTTTGCTGGATAGCGAGATTAAGTTATAACTGAGTCATGAAAAGGTAGGGTTTCTGCCAAAATTTTTGATTTAACAGAAGGCTTATTTATATAACCATCTTATGTGACCAGCCAATAAATTGACTATACTTGTTAAACATAATTTATTCTTCAATGAAACAAGGGCTTATCTTTTTTTTGTTTTAGTATCGTGCAACTTGTTTGGGCAGACCATTCAAAATTCATCTTGGCAAACAGAGGGGTATATTAAAGAGGATGGAACAGTGCAGGATAATTCTTGGCTAACCATTGGATATTTTAAACCCGACGGAACGGTTCAGGATGATTCGTGGCGAACGATAGGATATATAAAATCAGACGGTACCATTCAAAATGATTCGTGGCGAACCATTGGCTATATCAAAGAAGATGGTACTATTCAGGACGATTCATGGCTAACCATTGGATATGTTAAAGAGGACGGAACAATGCAAAACAGCTCTTGGCAAACTATTGGCTATTCAAAGGAAATAAATAAAACCTGGGCGGCGGCTGCAGTTTATTTTTTCTTTTTTCGTTTGAATTAATTCATATCGAAGATTGCTATTATAAAATATGCTTGTGATCTTCAATAAATTTTTTCATTGGGCTCCAATAGTATTCGTGCCAACCCTTTTTTAATGCTTCAAACTTATGTTCTGGCACACCCGATTGTTCAAATACTAATCGTGTACCATGGGCAGTTTTTTCAAAATGAAAACAACAAATGGAATGATGGTCTTCAGGCCAGCCATCTTCATCAAACTTCCAGGCTTGAATGATTTTTTCTCCTTCGACAAGCTCCATATTATAGCCAGTAGCATATCCTCCATAAACCGAAAATTTACCTTTTATTTTACGTGACATACTTGTGTCTGCATTCGTTATTTCGCCATGCTTTTTCGAGTCCATAATCATATCAAATACCTCAAATGGTTTTGCTTTAAAATTTATGGTTTGACGAATAGTTTTAGTTTTCATAATTGGGTGTATGTTATACATTAATTTTTTAAAGGTATTCGAATTATAAAATATGAGTTAAAATACAAATGGTCATTGTTTACGTCGATCCAATGAGTTAAATTTAATAAATTTAAATATGCTCCTATGAGGAAACTTATACTTTTTTTAACGACCGCCCTTTCAACCGTTTTTTTTTCACAAGCGCAAGCAGTGCGCACTTCCATTGCCGATGGCTTAGGAACCAATCCATTTATTTGGGATTGCTTATGTATACCATTACCCAACGATTCGATCATTATAAATCATAATGTTACTTTAAATGTTGACTTCGGTTTTACGGATGGTGCGGTTGTTATTAATCCTTCGGGTCGGTTAATTGGCGACACCCCCATGAGAGCATTTGCATTTGCAGGAGCGGCCAATTTTGTGAATAATGGAATTTTTGATGTCGCCCGAGTTGCCTTCTTGGGTGGATCAGCAAACAGCGGAGGAACATTTTCTGCAGACTCCTTTTTTACCAATATTACAAATCCCCAGGGTTGGGTGAGCAATGGTAATATGAATATTAGTGCGTCTTATTGGAATACCGGAAAGTTTGTGCTGGGTGCTGGGGCAGAACTAATTGTTGGAGATAATTTTTATAATGGAGATAGTTTGATTTCCGGGGTCAACGCCATCTTGATTAACGATGGGGCTATTCGTGTGAATTTGGATTTTGCAAATTCCGATACAATGAGAGGCTCCGGTCAGGTTTGTATTTATGGAAGTTCTTTAAATTTAGGTGTTATTACGGAAACCCTTGACATGTGTGATAATACTGGTGGTGGTCCAGTTGATCTTAACTTAGGAACGATTTCGGTTACGGTTACGACCTGTGTTTCAACTTGTAATATTGGCATCAATGAAATGTCTGAAATTCAAACTCGTATTTATCCAAATCCCACGTTAGATTTCATTCAAATAAACACAGAGGAGGATGTTCAAGTAATGATTTATGATCTGCTGGGCCATTTGGTTTATCGTTCATCAGTTGCAAATAATAACCATACTATCTCATTGAGGGATTGTGTTTCTGGTGTTTATATTTATCAGGTCTATACCGGCAAAGGCATGTCAACAGGTAAGTTTATCAAACAATAGATATCGAATAAATAAGCTCATCGAGGTATTCTCCGTTTTTGAAAAAAGCATTTTTGAGAGTAGCCTCTTTTTTAAAACCCGCCTTTTCTAAAACTCTTTGGGAGGCCAAATTCGTGGAAAAAGGTCTGGCATATATTCTTGTAATTTCGAGGTGTGTAAAGCCATAATCCACCATTTCTTTAATCGCTTCTGTAATAATTCCTTGGCCCCAATATGGTTCTGCCAGCCAATAACCTAGTTCTGCATTCTTACAGTAAATGTCAGTTTGTAGATGAATTCCAATTCCACCTGCAGCTTCTTCATTTATTTCAATTGTTTTAATCCTAATGGTTTGGTGAGACATTGCTATTTCAATAAATTTTCGGGCATGTTCAAGCGTGTAAGGGTTTGGAAATGCATTGGTTAATTGCGCAGCAATTTTGGGATTATTTGCGTATTTTACCAGAGAATCTTTGTCGGATTCAACAAATGGACGGAGTTTAAATTGCATGTTATAATTGGTTGAATGCAAAAATAATATTTTGCTACCACCAATGCGCAAAAGGTGCGAAATAGCTGGTTACAAGATGGTTGGTGACCTAGCATTAACATAAAATAAAGGTTGCTGAAGCGTTAAAGGCCCGAAATACTTGTTATTCTTATAATTTAATGATACCTTTGCGGCCAATTCGTTTTTTATTTATGACATTATTCAAAGACTTGGGTTTGTCAGAGTCTACGTTGCAAGCATTGGAGCTGAAGGGATTTATTAATCCTACTCCAATTCAAGAACAATCAATTCCTCTTTTATTAAAGGATGATGCAGATATCGTAGGTCAGGCACAAACCGGAACAGGTAAAACAGCGGCTTTTGGTCTACCTCTCATCGAACTCCTTCAGGAAAAAACAGGTTACCCACAGGCATTAATTTTAGTCCCTACCCGTGAACTTGCACAGCAAGTATCACAAGAAATTATTTCTTTAAAAGGAGATAAGAAACTCTTTCTTGCTACCGTTTACGGTGGAACAAGCATTACAGCTCAATTTAGAGACCTTAAAAAAGGTTGCGAAATTATCGTGGGTACGCCCGGTCGTGTAATGGACCATATCAATAGAGGTACACTTAAACTCGACAGAATATCTCACCTTATCTTGGATGAGGCAGATGAAATGTTGAACATGGGTTTTGTTGAGGATATTGAATTTATTATCAGCAAAATGCCGGAGAAAAGACGTATGCTTTTATTTTCTGCAACCATGCCAAGAGAAATTCTTGGTATTGCAAAAAGGCATATGGGCAAGTACCATGAAGTGCATATTGAGCCTCAGTTCTCTACAGCAGAATCTGTTGAACAATATTATGTTGAGGTGGCAGAACGCGATAAAAATGAGGCTTTATCAAGACTTATTGATATTGAGAATGATTTTTACGGGTTGGTGTTTTGTATGACCAAAGTACAAACAGACGATGTTGCTCAATGGTTAATAGAGCATGGTTATGCAGCAGAAGCTATGCATGGCGATGTTGCTCAGAATCAACGTGAGAAAACATTGGCATTGTTTAAAAAGAAAATTCTCAAAATACTTGTTGCAACAGATGTTGCGGCAAGAGGAATCGATGTAAAGGATTTAACACATGTAATCAATTACGCTTTACCTCAAGATGCCGAAACGTATGTACATCGAATTGGTCGAACAGGCCGCGCTGGTAAAACCGGAATTGCTATTTCATTAGTATCCAATGGTGAGGCAAGAAAGTTTTCACAGGTGAAGCGAATTGTAAAAAAACAAATACAAAAGCGCAAGTTGCCTGATGTGAATGATATTGTAAGTACTCGGGTACGCCAATTGTTGGTTTCGGTAAACGAGGTGATTGAAAATGACGGTATCAAACAATATGAAAATGTAACCAAAGAGCTGATTGCCGTAAATGAACCGGAGCAAATCATCGCCGCATTATTGAAGTTGAATTACGAAAAGGATTTCGATGCGAGCTCTTATAAACATATCAAGGAATTTGCATCTTCATCATCCGGGTCCAGCTCGTCTGGCAGTCGCTATGAAAGAGATAGAGATAGTCGTGGTGGATCAAGAGGCGATCGCAGCGATCGATACGACCGCGGTGATAGAGGAGGTTATGGTGATGAAAAACCGGTAAGACTGTTTATTGCGAAAGGTAAAATGGATGATTTCAGTCCAAGAAGGCTTGTTGATTTTATTGAGCAGGAAACTGGAGTTAAACAAAGGATGATCAATAATGTGAAGGTGATGGAGAAGTTTAGTTTCTTTACCGTACCGCCGGATCAATCAGAACAAATCATTCGCCACTTTAAGAAGAATGGCAAAGGAAATCGATCTATTGTTGAATTAGCGAAAGATTAATTCCAAGAATAATTTCAAAAAATCCGGATTAAAAAATCCGGATTTTTTTTGTCAAAATGTATAAACTAAAGAAGGTTAAACAACGTATTATTGGGCAATGATTAATAAATCATCAGTTTTTGGTAGTCATAGATTGATCAGCAGAAGTACGAACTTTATGTGAACCAAGCTGAATTGGCTATTACCGTGCCATTAGCGGGTATGATAAGGAAAGAATGAGCATTGAGAATCCAAATTTCAATTTTTCAGCCTAAAGGTTAAACCAAACCAATCAGTAGGATGTTTTGCTTTCAAATATACTCCATGCTTTAAAGACTTTAATAGCCTCTTTTCGATTACATTGATAAATTGGAATTTTTCTATCACCTAATGGCAATTGGAGCTCCTTATAAATAAAATCATCATCAAACTGGAATGCGGCAGCATCTTGCCTAGTGCATCCATAGTATACTTTTGCTGGACGGGCCCAATAAATGGCCCCCAAACACATTGGGCAAGGCTCGCATGAGGTGTAGATATAGCATCCATCTAGTTGGAAGCTGTTGAGGTTTGCACAGGCATCTCGTATGGCAACCATTTCGGCGTGAGCAGTAGGGTCGTTAGTGGATAAAACGCTATTGCATCCTTTGCCTATTACCTCTCCGTTTTTTACAATAATACAACCAAAGGGCCCCCCAATTTTATTATTCATTCCTTCAGTGGCGATATCGATCGCCATTTGCATAAATTTTTCGTGCTGATCCATAGATCAAATATAGCAGTTGAAAGCAAAACAAACCCAATGTTATTGTTGATTGCCGAGGGAGTATAAAAAAGAACACCTGTAACCTTTTAAAATATAAATATCCGGCACTGAGGTTACAGGTGTCTACAAAAAATTCACTGTTAATTACAGTGGAAGCTCATCGTCATGCTCAATAGTGGCGCTAGACGGAGCAGTATTAAAAATGTTTTCGGTATTTAACGAAGACGTATTAAAAATACCTTCTGTATTCAAAATATTGTTCTCCTTAACATCGTCAGCCTTGGTTATATCTGTTTTTTTCTTGGTGCTTTTGGCCGTTGCTTTCACTGCTGCAGGAGCACTTGAATTCTTGATAGAACTGTTGCTTAACAAACCAACCAACTCCAGTTTGTTCTCTTTTAAAAACATACCTAGATTGATGGCTTTCATGATATCCGAAATATTGAATTCTAATTCCCATTCTTCTGGCATGTCGCGAGGTGTCATTCTTGTCTCTATTCTATTGTCCATACAATAATCAAATACAACTTGTATTGACTTTCTTTTCACGATTACACTTGCGCTTTGACCTAACATAATTGCCTTATTAATTAATTCTGGTGTAAAATTAAAAAATTCTGAGAAAAAAATAAATGTATAATATTACTTTTATGTTAAAAATGGAGTAAATATTTAATAAAATTCTAAATAAAAATTGATTTAATCAATTTTTATTTAGAACAAACTAAATAAATGATCTATTAATCTTCAATAATAGACACTTTGATTATTTTATCACCCGCTTTAATTTTATCAACAATGTCCACATTTTCCACCACCTTGCCGAAGCAGGTATGATTTCTATCCAAATGTTGGGTGTTTTGACGATTATGGCAAATAAAGAATTGAGAGCCTCCCGTATTCCTTCCCGCATGCGCCATAGACAATACCCCACGATCATGATATTGATTTCCACCGTCTAATTCGCATTCGATTTTATATCCCGGCCCACCGGTTCCTGTTCCCAAAGGACATCCCCCTTGAACCACAAAATCAGGTATTACCCTGTGGAAAGTAAGGCCGTCATAAAACCCTTCCTTAGAAAGTTTTACAAAGTTGGCAACGGTTTTAGGAGCATCTGATTCGTAAAACTCAATTTTCATAACTCCATAATCTGTGTGTAATTCAGCATGCATATTTTTTATAAATTTGAATGATTTCTAAAGGCAAAACTATGCTAAAATTATTCACCCTCATCAGCTTTCTATTAATTAATTTTTCTATTGCTGCACAAAAGGCATCTTATTATATAGATAAGTCCGTTGACTTGAACAAGTTCACAAATTTTTATTTACTCAATTGCCCGCTAGATGCCCATGATTTAACCTCTCCATTTATTAATAAAAGTAACTTAAATGTTAAGGAAAATAATTATTATGTACTCTATAATGAGTTAAGTCTAAAAAATTTAACCATAATAGATGGTGAAAGCACGGAGTCCACTTTTTTAATTAATCTTTATGAAGGTTCGTCTTTTGACGCAATGGTGTTAAAACCGGCAGATTATAAACCAAAACGAATTAGAGGACCACATCTAATATTGGATATTTTATCAGGCAAAAATAAAACGTTGGTATGGAGGGGATGGATTAATGTAAAGAAAATAAAGTCAGCCAATATGACGCAGAAAGGTATTTATTTAATACTCCTAAATTTAAATTTAGAACCTGTAATAGTTGAATAGTATGGCATTAATATTGCCTTTCTGTTGATGTGGGACTAGTTATTAATTTATCCTTCAAACTATAATATTTCGGCTATTTTTGCGGTTAATCATTTACCAAACACCATCAACATGCGACGACTTGGGACCTTTTTAGTCCTTTTTTTAATCATTCACAATGTTTATCAGCAGGGTTTTCGCGGTCTTCTAATTCCGGAAACAACTTATAACTTTGGAACAGTAAAGGTTTGGGACAATCCTCCCGCAACTTTTATATTCGAGAATACCTCGTTCGACCCTATGTACATTTTAGCCCCTAAAATGAGTCGGAATGTGATCGTTGAATATCCTAGAAATAGGATTGAATCTGGAGAAAAGGGAGAAATTAGAATTTATTTTTATACGGAGAAAACAGGAAACTTTTTGGAGGAAATCCAGTTATTCTCCAGTACTTCGAATGAACCCATAAAGTTGAAGGTAACTGGCAATATTAAGGCGATTGCAGATAATGCATTAACTCAATGTCCCAACTTTGATGAGAATGGGAAAGTGCAGCCGCAGGAATATGTAATTGAAGGGATTGTGGTGGATAAAATTACCAAAGAGCCACTAAAAAATGCGGTCGTTCGGTTCGCAGGTATAGAAAGTATTTATACCAATAATCGAGGGGAGTTTAAACAGAAAATACCGGTTGGACTTTATATTTCATTGGCAAAAGCAGATGGGTATAGGGACCTTAATCTGATGGTAGGGGTAAGGAAAGACATGGAGAAGATTGTTTACGAATTACTTCCGTTAGATGTGCAGCCTCTAGAAAAAGATACCATTACACCTTTAGTGTTGGATACTATTAATAGAGACACCCAAACAGTGGTGGTAATTGATACTATACCGGATTTAAATCCCAATTTTAGCTTAAAAGAATATAAGGCAAATAATATTGTGTTTTTGATTGATGTTTCGGGGTCTATGAAACAAAAGGGTAAGATAGATTCCCTTAAGGTGGCTATGCTTTATATGGCTCAAGAGTTAAGAAGTGTAGATAGAATATCAGTAATAACTTTTGCCTCCTCAACTAAGGAGGTTCTTTCCAATGTTTCTGGTGATAACAAAGAGTTGATAATGCCTGTAATTGATGGGTTGGAGGCCAAAGGGACCACCAATGGTGTATTAGGACTTGAAAATGCATTTGCAAAAGCAATAGATCAATTTATTGAGGGCGGTAACAACCAGGTTATTGTTGTAACAGATGGAATTTTTAATGGTTCTAACGCTGACCCTAAAGGTGCGGAGAACCTTATTAAAGCATATAACGCAAGAGGAATTATTTTATCTGTTGTGGGCTTTGGAAAGGATCAGGCGGCCATTTTACAAATGACTAAAATGGCAAATGTTGGTAAGGGTAGTTTTATTCCTTTTGAAAGTGGAGCCTCTGCTAGGCCCAAATTGATTGAGGAAATAAAATCTCGGTCTAGAAAATAGAATCTTTGAACCTCTTGAACTTTTCGTTATTTTTGCCCAACCGAATTCCGAACGAAGTGGGTATGAGCTCACGAGTTCATTAATTAAACTAAATAAACACGATTAAAATACTTAACATGGCAAAAGCATCAGACCTTTCTAATGGATCATATGTAAAATACAACGGTGAACTTTGTGTAGTAGTTGATGTAATTCATCGTACCCCTGGAAACCTGCGGGCTTTTTATCAGGCGACGATGCGTAATTTGAAGAGCGGCAAACAAATGGAAAATAGATTTCGTCCTGATGAAGAGGTAGAAATCGTTCGAGTTGAAGACCATGATTTACAGTATCTATATCCAGAAGGGGAATTTTTGGTATGCATGAATACCGAAAGCTTTGATCAATATCATGTATCTAAAATCCTTTTTGGAAACGGAATTAATTTCTTAAAAGAAGGTAGTATGGTTAGTGTTTCTTTTGAAGGAGAGAACCCAATTAATGTAGTGCTTCCTAAATCAGTAGATTTGGAGGTAACCTATACAGAACCCGGAATGAAAGGAGATACGGCCACTAGAACTTTAAAACCAGCTACTCTTGAAACCGGAGCAGAGGTATCTGTGCCCTTATTTGTTGATCAAGGAGAAATGATTCGTGTGAACCCAGAAACTGGCGAATACCTAGCAAGAGTAAAAGAGAAATAAATAAAATCTCCAGCCTTCAATATTTTAAACTTTTTTTGGCTACTATTCCTGTTCCTGATAGTCCGTAGGCTCTGTTTCTTCAACGATTTCCGTATTTCTTTCCTTGGCCCTATCGTTAAGTTGTTGGAGACTTAAATCATCTGAATGTACAGATTCTAACCAACTTTTTCCGGATTTTGAAAAGACCTGTACATGCAGATGTAGTTTATCTTCGAAAAGCTTTTCTAATTCTCCTACTTTCATATTTCTATGAATTACCAAAACAAGATCCATGGCCAAGGAACTTAATGAGCCAACCTTGGTGATTGGGTCGGTAATCAAATCTGACTTGGGGCTGCCCTCATGGGCAAGATGCGCCTTGTGAAAAAATTCCAATTTCAAGAAAGGTAGTTCAGTTGAAAAATTTTCCTGAATATTTTTTAAGGTGCTTGTTGGGTTTATTTCTATACTTATCATAATTGTATTTTTTTACCAATTCATGGATGATATTGTCCTACAAATATATTTCGAACCTTAGAATGTAAATATGATCAACATCATAATTATCTGCAACAGCCCACGGGTGAAGCGATAGCTGGCGGTGATGGAGGCGTTTGCCGGGCTTGGATGGCCGAGTAGCCGGCAGAAATACCAGGCCGGGCATTAGCCTGGCACGCCGAAAGCACCGCCACTAAAGCGAAACACGTGTTAGGCCGCCTACCAAAAATGATAAAATACATTTTTAGGGAAAAATAATATACGGAGATTACACACATACCTACGTATATTCGTAACAGAAAAATACATAAACGCATGAATAAATTAATCTTAGTTTTTGTCTTTATAGCTATAACAGCTATATCGCTACCAGCTCAGTCCATTAACTGGACCCTCGTAAATACAGGAACAACAAAAAATATAAGAGATGTTTCTTTTATTAACAGAGATACCGGTTTTATTGCTGGGGATGATGGTCTTTTAAAAATGACCATCAATGGTGGAGCTTCATGGACCGATCTTTCGCTGCCAGCTACCGGTCAAGGAACAGGAAATAATAACAATATTAAAGTAGCCCAGTTTTCTGACTACGGATCAGGCACGATTGCCGGGGTTTTGTTCTTTGATAAGTTTACGGCTATAAACAGAACCTATGATTTATCGGGAGGCTGGATGGAAGATTGCGGAGGTTCTATGTTTGTAGATGATTCCATTTGTTCTATCAATAATTTTCATCGTAGTAGCAGTTTTGCGGAATATACTGCTGGTGGAAATTGCTTAGAAGGTGGTGGCCAAGCTGGTTACTTTGGTGGCTTTTGTTTTACCTTCGATACTTTAATTACCGATACTGCTTTTGGTGGTTGGGCAGATGTTGCCTCCAATGTAAATGACGAGTTGGTAATGGTGGGCGAAGATGGTTTTTTAGCTCACCTTGGAGGCTTTAATTATACAGTGAGTAATTCGGGGTCGGGTTACAATTATTTATCGGTAGATTGGAGTGACACCTCTACCGTTTATGCTGCCAATGATTCGGGTTGGTGGTTATTAGAAAAATCAACAGACGGAGGTAACACTTTTGTAGCAGATAGTTCTGTGGGGCCTACTTTTTGGTATCCTGTGGTATCTGAAATGGATTTTACCGATAATGATTGGGGAGTGATGGCTTGTGCCAGCAATTTATATTATGGTGTAATCATTACCAAAAGAGGAAACAATGTTGACTTTTTTTCTACTGATACTATTATGACTTCTACTCATGTTATTGATTCTACATTGGCCTTTGTAGGAGGTCTCAACGGAGTTTTGTATAAATATGATCAAACAGGAAACATGGGAGTGGAACCCACAATAGAGAATATCAACTTTTCTGTTTTTCCTAACCCGCAAAATGAAGGGGATGATTTACTCAATTTATTTGTTGCTGAAGAAGTGAAGGAAATTGCTATTTATGATTTGATGGGCAAGGTGTTGTTTAATCAACAAATGAATGTGCAAGGTCATATAAAGCTTAATACTGGCATTAGATCCGCAGGCGCCTATGTAATTAGAATATTTACCGATAAGGGGGTGGGCACTAAAAAATATTTAATAAACTAGTTACTTAATTTATTAAATAGTGAAGGGTTGCGAAAGCAGCCCTTTTTAATTTTACATTAGTTCCAGACTATTAAAAAAAGCCATTACTTCTGTCTCGTTATGATAATTGCCCTCTTTGGTAACTGTAAGTTGATACAGTCTATTTTTGCGTAAAATATATTCACCATAAACAAAGGTATCGGAATTACTGGCTTTAAAATAAATTCCAGGATAACTACCTACCGTAATCATTTTTTGAACTTCCAAACCGGCTCTTTGATTATCTACATAGGTTACTAATATATCTGCCAACAGATCTGAAGCTACTTTGTTATTTGTAAAACTTTCTGGATAGTCAGCATAACTTATGCAATAAATTAAATTGATTCCCTTTTCGTATATAAAATAACTCATGAGTATTTTCCCACTTTCGAAGGGTATATATTGAGCATAAGCGGTAGGCTCCTGCTCAAATAAAATCCTAAACTGGCCATCCTGATTAAAAAACTTTTTAGTGGTTGTTTTATTTTGAATCTCATCGGACTTTGTTGATGTTGATTTCTTACCACAACCTAGTATAGCTAATGCAAAACAAAAAATAAAAGTTGGCAGCAAAAATTTATTCATCTTTATCTCCATCTTTAATTTTTACCATTCCTCCTGCAACCACAAATTTCATGGCCTCTGATGCATCCACATCAAGAGGAGTAATATTTGCTACAGGCACAATATATACGTTGCCCGAAAAATTGTAACTATGTGGCGCATATACAGCCACCTTCTCAGCACCTATACCAAGATTACTTAAATCGGCTTCGGTAATAAATCCAATTCTTTCGAGATCTGAGTCTTTACTAATCCGGAATAGAACGGGTTTGTTTAGTTTTTTTTCTTTGCCCATGACCGCTCCGAAAATATCTTTAAGGGCGGGATATAAAAATTTGGTAAGTGGAAATTTATATAAAAAACTATCAATGATTTTCCAGAATGCTTCGAATACAATGGTTGACCCTAAAAAGCCAACAAGTAAAATGATACCTACTAAAATTAATATTCCTGAACCAGGAATCTTGCCTACCCCCGGGATGCTGATGTTGAGCCACCCATCAATTTGGTTAAAGGCATAGTAGATACAAAAGGCCGTAAGGGCAAGTGGAGAAAAAAGAAATAATCCTTGTAAAAAGTAGGATACTAATCGTGAAGAAACTTTCTTTGAGAATGCCTTAATACCTTTTTCTTTTTCCATGTTAGGGCAAAGATACCTATTTTATATAGCTGTCCAACCTCCGTCAACAACGAGATTTGCCCCCGTCATATATTTGCTGTCATCACTCGCCAAAAAAACCACTGCCCCCATATAATCATCTGGCTGCGCCATACGACCCAATACGGTTTTGGCCGAATAGTTTTTAATGAACCATTCATCTTGTCCATTTTCTACTCCACCCGGCGATAAAGTATTTACTCTAACACCTTTGCTGCCCCAATAGGCAGCCAAAAATCGGGTAAAGTTAATGATGGCCCCCTTGGTTGCAGGGTAGGCCGCTGATTTATAAAAGGCTTGCTGGCCGTCGGGGTTGATATAAATAGATTGGTCTGGACCAACCATACCATAAGTTGATGCAACATTAATAATGCTTCCCTTGCCCTTATCCGCCATTACTTTACCAAATATTTGGGAGCATAAGAATACGCCTGTTACATTTACTTCCAGTGATTTTCGAAACATGTCTACCGGATAGTTCTCGAATTTGCTTTGTTCTGCTGCCAAAGCTGGATTTTCGAACATATCATTAATTGCCGCATTATTTACCAGGATCTCTATAGATCCATACTTGTCTAATATTTTAGCGCAGGCTTCTTTAATAGAATTTTCGTTGGTAACATCAAAGGCCAAAGCCAAATGATTACCAGCTAATGAAACGCATACTTTTTTGCAAGCCTCTTCATTTATATCTGCCACCACTACGTTTGCGCCGGCACTGGCTAAGGCTTCGCAATGCTTTTGTCCTATAAGTCCACAAGCACCGGTTACAATAGCAGTTTTGTTTTTTAATGAAAACATGTTCGATGAGTTTTAACAAAGGTAAGTTTATTTCAAATCAATTACTTTACCTCTTCCCTTCCATCAGCATGTTTTGCAAATCTACCTTTTTCACGAGGATGCACTTGGTCGTATTTGGGCCAAGGCCATCCTCCAAATTGTGTATTATTATAATCGTTAAATGCCTGATTAATTTCATCTTTCGTATTCATTACAAATGGTCCATACTGCATTACCGGTTCGCCTATCGGTCTACCTTGCAAAACCAAAATCCTGGTTTCTGTTGGGCCGTTTTCTAATTGAATTTCCATATCCGAAACCAAGCCAACAGCATGATAAGTTGGAATGTTTTTATCGGCGATTATTAAAGATTCGCCTTGATAAAAGTAAGCAGTTCTATTAACCCCCATCTCCGTTTTGGGCATGGTCCATTTGGCTCCGGCTTCCATTTTAATATTCCAAACGGCTACATAATTATTTGAATCTGCAGCCCATGAATCTGGCGGAGGAAGGGGAGCCGTTTTGTCACCCAGCTGTCCTGCAATAACTTCAACAGTAGTTGTTAAATGATTTTTACCCTCGTAGCTATATTTTGGAATAGAATCACTCCATAACATTTTAAAATGCGCATCCACCATTTTATTTTTAGCCGGCAGATTTAACCAGATTTGAAATAACTCCATTGGGTTTTCTTCATCTTGTTTAATCAAAGGAAACATTTCGGAATGTTGTACCCCTTTTCCTGCGGTCATCCATTGTACATCTCCATTCCCATAACGACCAGAGGCACCCAATGAGTCTGCATGATCTACAATACCTTCACGAACCACTGTAATGGTTTCAAATCCTCGATGAGGATGACCGGGAAATCCTGGCACCCTTTTCCCGTGATACATCCTAAAGCCATCTTTTATAATGAAATCATCCCCTAGGTGTCTTCCATCCAAGGAGGTCGATGGACCCATTATTTCGTTTCCTTTTGGAAATTTATCTTCATGGTGAACACAAAATAAAAATGGATCTGCAGTTTCCCATTGAAATCCCAAAGGTTTAATATGTAAAATAGGATCCGGTTTGTTCATAGTTGATTTTTCATCTGTGGTTTGAATATTGGAAGAAAACCCCTTGAATGGCGCTGCTAACAAGGCCATAAATGCTGCCGATAGCTGATTAATAAAACTTCTTCTGGGCAATTGTTCACTCATAAGAATAGTATCATATAGTTTAACTTAAGTTGATTAACAAAGGATTTACTCATATGTTTTTAATCGGGATTATTATCCTTGTTGTGATCGAAATAGCCTTTATGTTCAACTTTATTCGAAAAGAAATTAAGAAAAACCACTACAAAAATTAAGAATACAATGGTTTGTATACTCACTAAAATTCGTCCTAAGGTGGTTGCCGGATGATAATCCCCAAACCCAATCGTTGCTGATGTTATAAAACTAAAATAGATGGGATCAATCCAATGTTCAAAAGGCCTATTTAAATAAACCCCCGTGGCATAAATGGCAGCAAAGGCAAAGGTAATTTCCATATAATTTAGAAAGAGCAATAACATCGATCTTCTGTATGATCTGGGCCGACCGTAGATATCGGAAGCAAAAATTAAGGTAGGTACATATAGAATCGTTTCAAATAGAAACCATATCATCATACCAATAAGAATCGGGTTATTGGTAAGCCCAAACTTCAGCAATATCAAGGGGAATACAACCTTGATAAGAACAAAAAAATCAATCGCAAGTTCTTGTGGAGCTAATCCATACTTGCCAAAAATGGATTTAATATAAGTGCCCAAAAATATAAATGGTGATAGGGCGAGTATTAATCTAAATATCTTTTCAATACCCATATCATTATCGGTATCGTTGTTCCAAATGGATTTTATATTGGCAACTCTGCTGGCTAAGGTATATTGAGGTTGCTTGTCAATTTCACTTGGGCTACCCAACAATAATTTTTTAAAAAAGCCTTTCATTTTTTAAAGGTAAATATTTTTTGGGAGCCTTTAAGCCAAAATATTTTTTGAATGAAGGGGCAAAATGTTTAAAGGGCTTCGGCTTCAGCTCTTTCAGCTCTTTTTTGCTTACTAAACTGCCACCAGATGATCACTAAACTACTCAGAAGAAAGTAGGGAATGGCCATCAAGAATAAGATTCCTCGATTTAGCGCTAATGCGCTTTCTTTTTTTCCTTCGGTTGATGTAGCTGCGGTTGCGTTGCACATTGCACATTGAGCTTCCGCCAATATTGGAGAGAATAACCAAATGATAAGAATCAACGAAAGGGCAATATAGATGTGCTTTTTGTTCATGAGGTATAATAGGGCGAAATTAACAAATAGACCACAACTCCAGTAACGCTAACATACAACCAAATGGGCCAAGTTACTCTGGCAAGAATTTTATGTTTTTGGTATTCCCCAATTAAGGCCCTATATGCCGTGAATAAAATAAAAGGAAGTATGATTGCTGCTAAAATAATGTGAGTAACCAGTATGATAAAATATATCAAACGAGCCGTTCCTTCACCTCCAAATTTGGTTTCCCCAGTAAATAAATGATGACATATATATGAAACCAAAAAAAGAATTGAAAGAAACATAGCTGAAAGCATAATCTTTTTATGAATCTCTCTTTTTTTCATTTTTATCGTCAGCAATCCCGCGATTAGAAGAACAGAAACGATTGAATTAATACACGCATTTATTTTTGCGAAAATGTGTTTATCAAATCCAAGATCAACATCTACTTTAACTTTGCCAAGAGCCACTACAGCCGCAAATACAACGAAGGACACGATGAAAATGAGGATCCTAGCTTGTTTATCGTTCTTTTTTAATTTCATTATTTTTCTTTTAATAGAATTTTTACATCGGCCGCAATACTATCTGCTAGTTCTGGCCGGGTTCCATCATAAGCAGATCTTACATATTTATGCTTATCAACAAGAATCAAAAAACCACTATGCACATAGCCACCTTCGGCCAAAGAATCTTTTTTGGCATAGGCCATATAATAGTTTTCACAAATATCGTAAATGAAATCTCTATCTCCTGTAACAAAATTCCAAATTTTATTATCCGCATTGTTTTTTTTCGAATAGGATTTTAAAATTGGGGGTTGATCATATTCAGGGTCAATAGAGTGTGACAGTATCGCAAAGTTGGATTCTCCTTTTAACCTCTCTTGAACAATGCTTAAGGTATTGCTCATTTTGGGGCATATACTTGGGCAGGTTGTAAAAAAGAAATCTGCAATATATACCTTACCTTCATAATCCTTTTCGGTAATTACTTGGTTATCTTGATTAATAAATCTAAAAGGGGGTATTTGAGTAAACACTGTATCCAATACAATGCTTCCGTTCTCCTCTTTTTCTACTACCTCATAAGTTCCCATATAAGGAAGCTTGGGCATTTCAACGGTATTCTCATTAGGTTTTTTTTTGCCACCACATGAAATGAATACAATTAAAAAGGTAGATGATAAAATTATTTTGCGCATGGAATAAAGCTGGCGCAAATATAGCGAATTGCTTAATGAGAGAAGATGGAATTATCTTTAAACGTTAATTTAAAGATGGCTGCGGCATGGATGGCTGAGTAGTTTCACTAAACATGAGCTCGTGAATCATATACTCAACAAAATAATCGAATAGAGGCATGCTAGTTATCATATTGTGAACCAAGCTTTTGCTCCCTGCTTGTGTCACCACCCATAATCGGCTTCGATCCGCCGCTAATGAATAAGAAAGAATGGTAGCCTTCTCCATTAATTTATTCACCATAAACCGCTGGTGGGGTATTCTTTGTTCAAACTCTTCCGTATAATTGCCAGGAAGTTGTATTTCTACGAGATATGACGTCATAATTATTTATATTAATTATTGGTTCAACTAATTTATACTAACCCTGGTTTATTCTAAATTTCGATACAATATATACAACAGATGAATAAAGTACATGAAGAAGTTGTAAACGATTTAAAAAAATTATTAACCCTGCTTCAAACCGAGCGCCAGGAGGAATATGTTTATTATTTCGAACACCTTGCCAAACAGCCAATACAGCAGAAGGTAAGGGAGGGTTATACCTGGTATCCTATTCAAATTAAAGATACTGGGTTTGGATTAGGCGACTATCCATTTATTAAGGTAGAACAAAGGGGATCTGAAAACTCACATCAATTTTCTTCAGGGAAGCAAGTGAAGGTATATAACAGTTTAAACGACAGGGAGTTCTTGATTGGTTCTGTTTATTTTGTGGATGGTAATAGTATGAAAATCGTGTTTTTAGTGGACGAATTGCCGGATTGGGTCGAAGAATCTCGGTTAGCCGTTGACATTCTTTTTGATGATAAATCCTACAAGGAAATGGAGAAGGCGGTGAAAACCGTAATGAACGCAA
>JBEIQI010000232.1:0-5052 GCA_040376605.1 Flavobacteriales bacterium
TTCCCTAGGAGTTAATGGATCTGCCGTATCCATCGGTGGAATCCAATTGGTTCTGGAAACAACTCTGGTAGCGAGTCCAATATCCAGCCCAACAGATAAATCACCCGGACCTAATCGAATTCTTCGATAATTAAAGGCAAATTTCATGGCACCGCTTTGAGAAATCCCCACATAATCTCCCATTCCCAATAATCCGAATCCAATGCAATTCTGTTTGGTTTTACCAAAAATAAAGGGTATGTCCAAGCCGAAAGTCCAACCAATGGGAGCACCATTTACCCCTAACCATTGAAATCGACCGTTCATGGCAACCATGATTCCATTTTTGGTTCCTGCACTAGCAGGATTAAAAGATAACTGATTGTAATACGACATGGAATAAAACGGATCCTGCTGAGCATTTACCATGCCTAACGGCAATAATAACCATAGAATAAGCAGCTTAGATCGAATCATAGTCCCAACTTTTCATTGTAAATTTAGTAAAAAACTTCTATCTGAGTATATTGCAGTATTGAAACCAACCCTACAACATATTATTCTTGTCCTGATCCCTTTCGGATGTTATTTGGTGCTTTCCACTTTATTAAAAAACTGGATTGTAGATGATGCCGGAATTTCATTTGCCTATGCAAAAAATTTAGCCAAGGGGAATGGTTTAACTACCTGGCCAGGTGAACCACCTGTAGAAGGTTTTTCGAATTTTTTATGGACCCTTATTATATCCTTCTTTCATTGGATTGATTTATTTGATCCATTGGTTACAACTAAAGTTATTTCTACCCTATTGGTTCTAGTTATATTTATGAGTGTCCATAAGCTTTCTAAAAAAATAACTGGATCAAGCATCCCTGGTTTAGCAGCCAATTTGCTGATGGCTCTGAATGCTCCCTTTATTATTTGGACCAGTTCCGGACTTGAAAACGCCTTATATATCTTCCTTATTATATCCCTGCTTCTGCAAATCATTTTGTGGTTTGAAAATCAACGTCCATCGATACTTATTAGCATAGGTATACTTACTTTTTTAGTAGCCATCACCCGACCCGAAGGAATCATATATGCAAGCATATTCCCCATCCTATGGATGTATAAAAAACAACCCTTTAAATACTTGTTATCCTACCTCATCATCGTTAGCCTTTTATTTGGAAGCTTCTTGATATTTCGATTCGTCTATTTTAAAGATTGGTTACCTAATACTTTTTATATCAAATATCTTCAAGCCGATGCGAATTACCATTGGTGGCAAAAAGTAGAATACTTTACCTATGCACTAGGTGGCAGATGGGCCCGATGGTTGATTGTTGTTAATATGATATTATCTATTTACCTATGGATAAAACTTAATCTCCACAAAACTCCTTATATAGGCTTATTGGTGACCAGTTTTATTTCGATTGCCAATTTTTTTATCCTACCCAACGATTGGATGCACGAATTAAGATTTGCCACCCCATTTATTGTGATTACTTATTTATTGTTGATGAGTAATATCTATTTATTAATAGAAAAATATTTTAAATCACTTCCACTCTTAAAAATAGGTGCAGGAATTTTTTGTTTGGGTTTTGTAGGATATAGTGCTTATCATTTTTACATTAGATTAGAAGATTTTCGCAAAGACCCAACCCTATCTTTTTCGCAGGTAAAAAAACGTTTTGCTGATCCATTTAATGCCTGTAACGAGCAACTCAAATTAAAGAATGCAACCATCTTACTGCCTGATGCAGGTGCATCTCTCTATTATTTAAATATGCAGGTATATGATGCAGTGGGCTTATGTGACAAGAACATTCGAATAAAAAGGAATGAAGGACCCGAAAGTTTGAGGAATTATATATTTAATGAATTACAACCCACCTTTATTCATTTACATGGAAAATGGGCCAAACTCTATAACATATATGAAGACCCTCGATTATATGAAGCATATTTACCGCTTTCTTACCCACATTTAAATAACATGATGCAGGAAGAATATGAGGGTGAATTTAATCCCAATAAACCCATGAATTTTATTAGAAAAGAAGTTATTACCGAGAATAATCGGGAGGCATTTGAGCACCTTCATTAATTCGATTCCCAAATAAGAAGCAGCTTCACTTTTTACAAATTGCTGTTAATCAGAAACCGAAGACCTCTCCTACCATAAAAAATGATAAAATGGAATAATTATACCGAGAATACCTTATTTTTGATTTTAAATGTAACGATATGAGTTTAGAACCTACCATTAATGAAGATATAAAAGCCGCCATGAAGGCCGGCGATAAAATAAAACTAGAAGCATTACGTGCTGTAAAATCGGCCATTCTATTGGCAAAAACCGATAAAGGTGCCGGAGATGAAATGAGTAAAGAAGCTGAAATTACTCTTTTGAATAAGTTAGTGAAGACCCGCAAAGAATCCTACGATCTATATATTCAAAACAACCGTACCGATTTAGCAGAAGTAGAAAAAGCACAAATGGATGCTATTGCGGTTTATTTGCCGGCGCAAATGAATGATGAAGATTTAGAGAAAGAAGTAAAAGCCATCATTGCTCAAGTGGGTGCTACTTCGGCTGCCGAATTAGGCAAAGTAATGGGGGCAGCATCCAAAGCATTGGCCGGAAAAGCCGATAATAAACGTATCAGTGAAGTGATTCGTAAGTTCTTATCTTAATTAAAAGAGACGAGAAAAGTCGTGAACTTTATACTTCAAACCTTCAACTACAACAAGTGATTGAAAACAAAGAAATAGTTAATAAGGTTGCCAACAGTGGTTTAATCACCATTGACCTGGAAGATTTTTTCCCCAAAGAACATGTGGTTGAAATTGATATCAAGGACTTCTTGTTCGAGGAAATCATTTTAAAGGAAAAAGATTATCGGAATTATTTAAAAGAAATCGATTGGGAACAATTTGCAGGAAAAATTATCGCTGTATTTTGTTCCGAAGATGCGATAATCCCTCGTTGGGCTTATATGTTGGTAGCTATGCATGCCAATCCGTATACCCAGGAAGTATATTTTGGGAACAGAGAATCTGTTATTCAACAAGTTATCTTTAAAAGAATTTACAGCCAGATAAATGCCGAAGATTACAGGGACAAAAGAGTAGTGATTAAAGGGTGTGGCGATCGACTCATTTCGGAAAATGTATATGTAGCCATTACCAATATCTTAATGCCGGTTGTTAAAAGCCTGATGTATGGTGAGCCATGCAGCACCGTTCCTATCTATAAAAAATAATTCCATGAAATCATCTTCAACAGCCCGTGAGCTCATCATCAAAAGTCTGAAAGAAAAGGCGGTGATGAAATTGGAAATTTACAAACAAAGCAAAGAGTTATTTAAGCTCTTTAAAGAAAATTTGCAGGAAATCAATGTAGATTTAGCAGGACAAGTAAATACCGGTGAAACCAAACTTGGTTTTAATTATGCCGAAAAAAGCGATCACGAAGCATCTATATCTTTTGCCGGAGACACCTTAATTTTTCATTTACATAGCAATGTATTTAATTTCGACAAAAGCCATTTTATGTATAATTCCCCTTATATAAAGCAGGATGAAGACAGGGCCTATTGTTCAGTAATTAATGTATATAATTTCCTTACAGATTCATTTAAATATAACCGTGAACATGATATCGGTTATTTAATTGCTCGTATATTTATTAATAAGGAAAAACATTTTTTTGTAGAGGGCAAAAGGCAATTAGGTTATTTATACAATGATTTTAGTACTAGTATCATGAATAAAGAAACCTCCATGTCGGTAATAGAATCCGCAGTTTTATATGCTATTGATTTTGATTTGCTCACCCCTAACTATGAGCAGGTAAAACAAGTAAGCATTGGTGAAATTTATTACCATAGCGAAATGCTTCAGCAAAAAACAGGCAAAAGAATGGGATTTTTATTTCAGGCGGATAACCTGGATTAAGAGATTATTTCTTCAACATTTCTACAAATTCATCGAATAAGTATCTGCTATCATGAGGACCTGCAGATGCTTCGGGGTGATACTGAACCGAAAATACAGGCTTATTTTTTACCCGTATGCCCGCAACCGAATTATCGTTTAGATGTTTATGGGTTACTTCAACTAATTCATTTCCGCTAATTACTTTTTCATCAGAAACAAATCCATGATTTTGTGAAGTAATCTCTCCCTTACCTGTTCTTAAATTCTTTACCGGATGATTGGAACCTCTATGACCATTAAACATTTTATAGGTAGGTACACCCATGGCCCAACTGAGCACCTGATGACCTAAACAAATACCAAATACTTTTTTATCGGAATCTACCATTTTACGAACTTCAGCGATTACTCCGGTTAAGGTTTCGGGATCACCCGGACCATTGCTAAGCATATAACCATCAGGATTCCATTTTTCCATTTGCTCCAAAGTAGCATTCATGGGAAATACCTGACAAAAACAACCGCGTTCGGCCAAACATCTTAAAATGTTTTGTTTGATTCCTAAATCCAGCACGGCTACTTTATATGGAGAACTTTCGTTGCCATAAAAATAAGGTTCGGTAGTACATACTTTTGAACTCAACTCTAACCCCTTCATACTTGGAACTTCTTTCAGCTGAGCTTTTAATTTATTTACATCCAATACCTCGCTTGAAATAATAGCATTCATGGCTCCTTTGTGACGGATATGACGAACCAATGCACGGGTATCCACATCTGAAATTCCAACCAATGCATTTTTTTCAAAATCTTCCTGCAATGATCCATCGCCACTTTTACGAGAAGGATAGTCTGCAAAAGATTTACAAACCATACCTGATATTTTGGTGGAATTAGATTCCACCTCGGTTTTCTTAACGCCATAATTCCCGATATGCGTGCCGGTCATAACGAGAATTTGGCCAAAATAAGAAGGGTCCGAAAATATTTCCTGATAACCGGTCATGCTTGTATTAAAAGCAATTTCTCCGGTTGTAGTTCCAATTTTTCCGCAGGCTCTGCCTGTAAAAACGGTTCCGTCTTCCAGAACCAATAATGCTTGTTTTTTTAGCTGAAATTGCATTGTCTTTAATTTACAAA
>JBEIQI010000314.1:0-3007 GCA_040376605.1 Flavobacteriales bacterium
CATCTATACATTTCTAACTCAACAACCACGCATAGCCAATGTAATTCGTAACACCTCCGAAACAAAAATTCAGGTGAATATAAATTTGGATGGAACCGGCAAATCGAATATTTCTACGGGCCTTGGATTTTTTGATCATATGTTGGAACAAATTTCGAAACATGGACATATCGATTTAAATATTCAGGTGAAGGGTGATTTGCAGATCGACGAACACCATACCATCGAAGATGTGGCCATCACATTAGGCGATTCATTTTTACAGGCTCTCGGCAGTAAAAAGGCCATCGAACGTTATGGATTTTTATTACCTATGGATGATTGTTTGGCTCAAGTAGCTATTGATTTTGGTGGACGTCCTTGGTTAGTTTGGGAAACCACATTTAAAAGAGAAAAAATTGGAGAGATGCCTACGGAAATGTTTATGCACTTTTTTAAATCCTTTAGTGATGCAGCTAAATGTAATTTAAATATAAAAGCAGAAGGAGATAATGAGCATCATAAAATTGAATCCATTTTTAAGGCCTTTGCAAAAGCTATTAAAATGGCCAAAACCAAAAACAATAATTATTCAATTCCAAGTACTAAAGGAAGTTTATGATAGCCATTATAAAATATAATGCAGGTAATATTAAATCTGTAGAAAATGCCATCAAACGATTAGGTTATGAGTCGATCATTACCGATATACCCGAAGAAATTATTTCGGCCGACAAAGTCATTTTTCCGGGTGTTGGAGAAGCTAGTTCGGCCATGGAATATTTAAAAGAAAAGGGATTAGATAAGCTAATCATTGAATTAAAACAACCTGTTCTAGGCATTTGTTTGGGATTACAACTCATGTGTAAATCATCAGAAGAAGGAGATACCCATTGCCTTGGCATTTTTAACAGCAGGGTTAAAAAGTTTCCTCCTATGGATATTGTACCTCATATGGGTTGGAATAATTTAACCGATATGAAAGGAGCTTTATTTACAGGCATCCCGGTCACCAACGATGTTTACTTTGTGCATAGTTATTATGCAGAAATTTGCGAAGAGACTACCGCCCAATGCGATTATATTCTGCCCTTTGGAGCTTCTATGCAAAAAAATAATTTTTATGCCACCCAATTTCATACAGAAAAATCGGCTGCCATTGGAGAACAAATTTTGACTAATTTTTTATCCTTATGAGAATTATCCCAGCTATAGATATCATCAACGGAAAATGTGTACGCCTTAGCAAAGGCGATTATAATACGGAGAAAATATACAACCATGATCCGGTGGAGGTCGCCAAAGAATTCGAGGCCCATGGAATCCAATATTTACATTTGGTAGACCTAGATGGAGCCCGTGCTAAACAAATTATCAATTATAAGGTTCTGCATGCAATTACTAATAATACCAAACTAAAAGTAGATTTTGGAGGTGGTATTAAATCAAACGAAGATTTAAAAATCGCTTTTGAAAATGGAGCATCCCAAATTACCGGAGGTAGCATTGCGGTAACTAACCCAGAATTATTTATTGAATGGATTCAACAATATGGACCCAACAAAATTATTTTAGGGGCAGATTACAACCAACGTAAAATATCTACACAGGGTTGGCTCGAAAATTCGGACCTGGATGTAATTGATTTTATAAAAACCTACGAGGCAAAGGGAATACAATATGTGATAAGCACTGATATTAGCAAAGATGGCATGTTAGAAGGCACCTCTAACGAATTGTATGCAGAAATACTAAGCAAAACAAATATTCAACTCATCGCCAGTGGAGGTGTTTCAAAAATAGAAGACCTTAAAATATTAAAAGAAATTGGCTGCGAAGGGGCCATTATTGGTAAAGCCATTTATGAAAAAAGAATTTCATTAAAAGAACTGAGTAAGTTATGTTAAAGAAAAGAATTATTCCCTGTTTAGATATTCAAAATGGGCGAACTGTTAAAGGAATCAATTTCGTTGATATTCGCGACGCCGGAGATCCCATAGAATTGGCAAAAAAATACGTGTTAGAAGGGGCCGATGAATTGGTATTTTTAGACATTACGGCAACCAACGAAAAAAGAAAAACCTGGATCAATTTGGTAGAAAAAATTGCCCAGGAAATCAATATTCCTTTTACGGTTGGAGGAGGAATACATTCATTAGAAGATGCAACGGCCGTAATAAAAGCAGGGGCAGATAAGGTGAGTTTAAACAGTGCAGCCATTAAACGGCCTCTACTCATTCATGAAATAGCTCAACAATTAGGCAGTCAGGCAGTAGTATTGGCTATCGATACAAACTATGAAAATGATGATTGGCATGTATATAGTAATGGAGGTAAAATACCCACCGGACTAAAAACCATCGATTGGGCTTTAAAAGCTGAATCACTAGGAGCAGGAGAAATTTTACTTACTTCGATGAACAATGATGGAACTAAATCAGGATTTGCAATAGATATTACAAAAGAAGTAGCAGAACGAGTTAACATCCCTGTAATAGCCTCAGGCGGGGCCGGAACCAAAGAACATTTTAAGGAGGTGTTTGAGAAAACAAAAGCAAGTGGAGCATTAGCCGCCAGTATATTTCATTATGGCGAAATCCCAATTCCTACTTTAAAGAATTATTTAAAAACCGAAAATATTTCAATCCGATGAAAGTAAATTTTAATACCACTGATGGACTCGTTCCAGTTATTATTCAAAATAATATAACCCAACAAGTGCTGATGTTAGGTTATATGAACCAGGAAGCACTTGACAAGACGACCCTTGAAGGCAAGGTGACATTTTTTAGTCGTTCAAAAAATCGTTTATGGACCAAGGGCGAAACGTCGGGTAATTTTTTATGGGTAAAAGACATGCAGGTAGATTGTGATCTCGATACCATTCTCATTAAAGCCCAGCCGGAAGGACCTACTTGTCATACCGGCAGTACCAGCTGTTTTAAGGAAGAAACTGCAAAGGGATTTATCTATCATTTAGAACAAACCATAGTTGATCGTATTGATAGCAATGATGAAAAATCCTATA
>JBEIQI010000112.1:0-9236 GCA_040376605.1 Flavobacteriales bacterium
ATCTAGAGTGAAATCAATCATCGTTGATAAACTTGGAGTTGAAGAAGGTGAAGTAACTCCACAAGCTAGCTTTACTAACGACTTGGGAGCTGACTCTTTGGATACTGTTGAATTGATCATGGAATTCGAAAAGGAATTTAATATTTCTATTCCGGACGATCAAGCTGAAAAAATCAGCACCGTGGGTGAAGCTATTAAGTATATTGAAGATAACGCAAAAGCTTAATACTCTTTTTGATGTTATTAAAGCGTGTAGTAGTTACAGGCCTCGGCGCCATTACACCATTAGGTAATACAGTAGAAGATTATTGGAAAAGCCTATTAAATGGAGTAAGTGGCTCGGCCAATATTACACGCTTTGATGCTTCGAAATACAAAACACAATTTGCCTGCGAGGTAAAAAACTTCAATATTGAGGATATCCTCGATAGAAAAGAAGCCCGTAAACTCGATCCTTATACCCATTATGCAATTGCTGCGTCTGATCAGGCTATTGTTGATGCTGGTATAGATAAGGAAAAACTTAACCTCGATCGAATCGGGGTAATTTGGGCTTCTGGAATTGGCGGTATTGATACCTTCTACAAAGAAGTTAGAGAATATTCATTAGGTGATGGTTCGCCAAGATTTAACCCATTCTTTATTCCTAAGGTAATTGCTGATATCGCATCAGGTCATATTTCTATTCGTCATGGTTTTAGAGGGCCCAACTTTGCTACTGTTTCAGCTTGTGCTTCATCCACCCATAGTTTAATAGATGCATTCAATTTTATTAGATTAGGCAAGGCCAATATTATTGTTGCCGGAGGGTCTGAGGCTGCCGTTAATGAACCAGGGATTGGCGGATTTAATGCCTTACATGCCTTATCAACTCGTAATGATGATCCTTCAACCGCTTCTCGTCCATTTGATAAGGACCGTGATGGATTTGTTTTAGGGGAAGGAGCCGGTTCCATTATTTTAGAAGAATTGGAGCATGCCTTAGCAAGAGGTGCAAAAATTTATGCTGAATTAGTAGGCAGCGGAGCCACGGCAGATGCATATCATATGACTGCACCACATCCAGAGGGTTTGGGTGCAATTAATGTAATGAATATTTCTTTGGAAGAAGCCAATATGGCTCCTACCGAAATTGATTATATAAATGTACATGGAACCTCTACTTCTTTGGGAGATGTTGCCGAATTAAAGGCAATAAAAAAAGTATTTGGAGAACATGCTTATAAATTAAATATTAGTTCAACCAAATCAATGACTGGTCACCTACTAGGTGCTGCTGGAGCCATTGAGGCGATTGCTTGTATTATGGCGATGAGAGATGGAATTATTCCACCTACCATTAACCACTTTACTGATGATCCGGAAATAGATGCCAATCTAAACTTAACGTTTAATAAACCGGAAAAGAGAACAGTTAATGCTGCTTTATCTAATACTTTTGGATTTGGTGGGCATAACGCCTCTGTGATATTTAAAAAATATCAGTAAATGTTTTATTTTCACTAAGAGATTTTCTACTGTTAATCATATAAATTTTACTTTATTATAGTTTTAGTTTTACAAGGATTGTTTAAATCACTGGGCTTTACCAGTAAGGAAAAAAGGGAGTTCAAAACCAAAATGGAAAGAATTCTTGGCTTTTCTATTAAAGATTTTTCATACTACGAACAAGCACTTATTCATTCCTCCTCTTCCAACGGAAAGTCGGGCAATAAAATTAATAATGAAAGATTGGAATATCTTGGAGATTCCGTCCTGGACCTGGTTATAGCGGATATTTTGTATCAAAATTATCCTGAGAAAGATGAGGGTGAGCTAACAAAACTTCGATCTATAATTGTACAAAGAACTCAGTTGAATCGTATCGCAGATGAACTAGATTTACCCAAATATATCAAAGGCAATTTTAACAAGAATGTGCTCCCGGATGATGTAAAAGGAAATGCCTTAGAGGCCTTTATCGGGGCAATCTATTTGGATCGTGGTTTTAAGGTTGCCTACCGTTTTGTAAAGAAACAAATTATTGAAAAACGAATTAACCTAAAAGAAATTCGTGAAGATCATATCGACTATAAAAGTGAATTATTTATTTGGGTTCAGAAAAATAAGAAAAGCTTAAAATTTGAGACCATTAGCGATAGCGGCAGAGGCGATAAAAAGAAATACATCATCAACGTGCATGTCGATGGAAAACCTTTGGGCACAGGAGAAGGGAACAGCAAGAAAAGGGCACAACAAATTGCCTGTAAACATGCCTCTAAAAAATTGAATTTAAAGTTTGCCTAGATTATTCTACTGTAACACTCTTCGCCAAATTTCTTGGCTGGTCAACATTGGCACCTCTCATTACCGCAATATGATAAGATAACAGCTGCAATGGAACTACCGTAACCATTGGTGATAGAGCCTCATCAATTTCCGGGATAGAAATGGTATAATCTGCCAATTTGGTTACTTCTTTATCTCCATTGGTAATTACGGCGATAATTTTTCCTCCCCTTGCTTTTACCTCTTGAATATTGGATACAATCTTTTCGTAGGATGTATTTTTATTAGCAATAACCACCACTGGCATTTCTTCATCTATAAGGGCTATTGGACCATGTTTCATCTCTGCTGCCGGATACCCCTCGGCATGGATATAACTAATCTCTTTTAGTTTTAATGCCCCCTCTAAGGCTACTGGGAAATTGAACCCCCTACCTAAATATAAAAAGTTTCGTGCATCTTTAAATAAAGCACTAATACCTTTTACAATCGAATCTGTTTTTAAAACTTCTTCCACTTTATCAGGAATACTATCTAGTTCTTCCAATAACTGACGATATCGGGATTCACTTAGGGTCCCGTTTTTATGTCCCAAGGTTAAAGCAATCAAACATAAAACGGATACTTGTGCAGTAAAGGCTTTGGTTGATGCAACACCTATTTCTGGTCCTGCATGTGTATAAGCACCTGCATGAGTTTCACGTGCTATGGTTGATCCAACTACATTACAAATTCCAAAAATGGTGGCCCCTTTGGATTTAGCTAATTTAATGGCAGCTAAAGTATCGGCCGTTTCACCTGACTGTGATATGGCAATAACAATATCATTTTCATTGATAATAGGATTGCGATACCTGAACTCCGATGCATACTCTACCTCAACCGGAATTCTTGCCAATTCTTCAATTAAATATTCACCTACTAAACCTGCATGCCAACTGGTCCCGCATCCAATGATAATAATGCGTTCTGCATTTAAAAATTTGTTTTCGAATTCATCAATACCAGCCATTTTTATTCTTCCAGCAGTGGGATCCATGCGACCTCTTAAACTATCTCTTATAGAACGTGGCTGTTCATTGATTTCCTTTAGCATAAAATGCTCATATCCCCCCTTTTCAAGGTTCTCCAACTCCATTTGTAATTCTTGAATATATGGAGTGATTTCGGCATTTTTTATGGTCTTAATTTTTACTTTTTTACCCAATTCTAAAACCGCAAATTCTTCGTCTTCCAGGTAAACTACATTCTTGGTATGCTCAATAATGGGAGTTGCATCTGATGCAATAAAAAACTCATCTTCACCAATTCCAATTACTAAAGGACTTCCCTTTTTGGCAGCCACTAATTTATTGGGTTCGTTTTTCGACATCACCACAATAGCATAAGCACCAATTACTTCATTTAAAGCTAGTCGCACGGCCTCTTCTAAAGAACATTTTTCTTTCTTTAAAATGTCTTCAATTAAAAAAATTAATACTTCAGTATCGGTATCACTAATAAAACTATAACCTCTTTTTAAAAGACCTTCTTTTATGGTTGCATAGTTCTCAATAATTCCATTGTGAATGATCACTAATTCTTTACTTGGAGAAGAGTGTGGATGTGCATTTACATCGTTCGGAACGCCATGGGTAGCCCATCGGGTATGACCTATGCCCACATTTCCACTCATATCTTTATCTGCTATATAGGCAGAAAGATCGGCTACTTTTCCTTTTCGTTTATATAATTTCAGTCCACCATCTAGTAATGCCACACCAGCACTATCGTAGCCTCTGTATTCTAGTCTTTGCAGACCTTTAATTAAAATTGGATAAGCTTGTTTTTGTCCAATATAACCAACAATTCCACACATAATTTTATAAGGTTGGTATTCGTGTATAAGTTAGATTTAACCGCAATGGATTAGTAGCATGTTCAGGGGAATTAATCACTAAACGATATGCATCCGTATTTTTGCTAAGTACAGGAATATCTAAATAAAACTCCCCGGTAATAGCTCCATTTAATACTTGCTGCATATATTGAGTAATTACAATTTTATATTCTTGTGTGGTAGGGTTATAAAACGAATCATAATAGGTATAATAGATATCAT
The DNA here is from genome assembly GCA_040376605.1 of Flavobacteriales bacterium. Classification (GTDB taxonomy): domain Bacteria; phylum Bacteroidota; class Bacteroidia; order CAIKAF01; family CAIKAF01; genus JANWKQ01. Next base: position 4,370 of record JBEIQI010000112.1, read on the forward strand.
CCATTAGTCGAACCCTTCCATCCGAACCAATGGTATAGGCCATTATATTGCCGGGTGCAGCATATAATTGGAAATCTTGTGTAGCATCTAAGGGGATAACAAATTCGGCCTTGTTAACAATAACTTTCCCGGAGTCTAAGTAGTTGAGTAAATAGGGCATTTTAACTTTTACGCGAATACCTTGCATGGCTTGGATATATAATTTATCCGAAGCCACTGTATTGTTGGTATCATTTAATTTAGCTTGTAAGGCTGGATCTGCCGTAAGATATTGATGTTCGAAAATGTTGATTCTTCTATTGGCGGAGGTGGCCATGGGGAATTTTAAGGCCGGTTTGGCAACTCCACTTTCGTTATAATAAATTTTAAGATTCGACACATCACTGTTTAATTTAAAGTAGGCGATTCCACCCATCCCAGGGCTTTGCATACTTTCTACAGCAGGATCAATTCTTACATAAATCCCTTTTAAATAATCTCCAATATTACCGGAGTTAATGGTATCCCCTTGAAAGAACCTGTTAGCTATAGTAGGATTTAATTTAATTCTTATGGCTCCAGGCTCGGTACCTAAAGGAAAAAACTGAGGCGCATATCCAAAAGTGGCAATCGGTATGGGATTGTAGTTAAAATTCGTGGTTGAGTTATATCCATCCGCTGTAGCTGTAGGTATATCTTCGGTTACTTCAAATACTTGCAGCACCTGATATCCTGTAAATTTGCTAAGGTCACCATACCCACCATCAGCACGCATGGTTAAAATGACAGAGTCAATTTGCATATTGGCATTACTGGCAAAACTTTGAGCCATGGTGAAACTGGAATAAAACGAAGAGGAGGTTTTTCCAAAAATGGGGTCGTAATAACTACCCAACAAAACCCTTTCGGTACCATCTGACCTTAGGGTATCGTCCTTTTCAATAAATGCTACCAGGGTTGTGGTATCATTAAACCTGAGTTGAAGCGAATCTTCACTCCCAATAATTCCGGCATTTGGATCGCTATCTGATTCACATGAGCTGATCGCCATGCTCAGAAATAAAAGTCCTAGTAAAAAGTAAAATGGCCTTTTCATAAAAAAAGTATCTGCAAAGCTAACGAAAAGCTTTGCAGATAAGTATAGTTAAAAATTTTATTATTTTTTATTTTAAGCAAGTACTGAATCTTCAATCAATTCATTGTACAAGGTAAGCATTGGGCCTACATAATCTTCGTCTGGGTTAAAAGTTACCTTTTTTACATCCGATGATTTTATGTATTTCTCAATGTCTTTATTGATTTTATCATTACCAATAACCACTGCATCTGCATAACGAATTCCCTCGTTCATTACATTCGCATAATTTGGTTTGGATACTTTATAATGTTCGGCTTTCATTTCATCCATCAACACTTTTTTGCTGAAATCTGATGGCAATTCACCTTCAAATTCATCAGTATTGTATATGGACATTACCACTTTTGCTCCGGAAAAAATAGGATCATTTTTATATACATTCTTCAGGTAAACAGAAACTAAAGAAGCCATCCATCCGTGACAATGAATTACATCCGGAGCCCAGCCAAGTTTTTTAACGGTTTCAAAAACCCCTTTGATATAAAATATAGCCCTTTCATCATTGTCGGCATGAAATTTTCCCGCCTCATCACATATGGTAGATTTACGTTGAAAATACTCCTCATTGTCAATAAAATAGACCTGCATACGTGCTGTAGGGATAGAAGCGACTTTAATGATAAGTGGTTGATCCGAATCGTTTACCACAATATTCATTCCTGATAATCTTATTACTTCATGAAGTTGATGTCTTCTTTCGTTGATGCATCCAAATCTTGGCATAAAAGTTCTTATCTCAAATCCTTGCTCTTGAACCCCCTGAGGAACCATTCTACTCATTCGGGTAATTTCGTTTTCATTTGCCATGTATGGCATCATTTCCTGAGAAATAAAGAGCACCTTGCGTTTTTCCATATAGAAATTATGTGTTTGTATCTTGTGGTTATTAAAGAACGGTTATCCGCTATAAACGATTGATTGTTTATAACTGTATTGCAAAATTAACAAAAAAATGTGGATATTTCAAAATAATCTTTACTTTCGCTCCCCTTGATAAGCCTGCATTCCCCTATAAACAAGCCTCTCCACTTTAATGAAAGTTTTTGAAACTGCCGGACAAATTCATGCCGAAATCAATTATTTGCGCAGTCAAGGCAAAAAAATTGGCTTGGTACCTACCATGGGAGCATTGCATCAAGGGCATATCACCCTTATCAAAGAAGCTTTAAAGTCTTGTGATATCGTGGTTTGCAGTATTTTTGTAAATCCTTTACAGTTTAACAACCCCGAAGATTTTAAAAAATACCCTTCCACCATTGTAAAAGATTCTCAAATGCTGGAAGAATCGGGTTGCCATTTACTTTTTCATCCCAACTATGAGCAGGTTTACGGCCAAACCCAACCACGGGATTATGATCTTGGACATTTGAACAACGTGATGGAGGGCTCTTTTAGACCGGGGCATTTTCAAGGGGTGGCCAATGTGGTAATTCGTTTTTTTGAAATTATTATCCCGGACATAGCCTATTTTGGACTGAAGGATTATCAGCAATACATGGTTATTAAAAGGATCACTGCCCTTACCATGCCTCAAATAAAGATTCAAGGGGTGGAAACCGTTAGGGAGGAAACCGGTCTGGCCATGAGCAGTCGGAATTTAAGACTCAACGAAGAAGAATATAAAAGGGCATGCAAGGTCCCGAGCTTATTAAAATTGATAACTGAAAAACTTAAACATCAGTCAATAAAAGAGGCTAAAGAATGGTTCATTCATGAATTTAGCCTTATCCCACATCTCAAAATAGAATATATTGAATTTGCGGATGCAGATACCTTGGAATTAGTTTCAGAACTTACACCCCAGCGATCTATTCGAGTATTTACTGCTTTTTATGCTGGAGAGGTCCGGTTAATTGATAATATGGAGGTGCTTTTAGATTAAGTACCTTATAGCTTCAATCTATTCAAGTGCTGTTAAATGGTTTTATTATCATTCCCTAAATTTGAGGGGGGCTGCCACAGCATCCAATACTTACCCCAATTTTGCAATCACTAAATTTCACTAACTTTGAGGCGTTATGATGATACAGGTATTAAAATCAAAGATACACAGGGTAACAGTTACCGAATCGAACCTTAACTATATAGGCTCAGTAACCATTGATGAAGATTTAATGGATGCAGCAAATCTTATAGAAAACGAAAAGGTTCAAGTAGTTAACAATAATAATGGCGAAAGGCTTGAGACTTATGTGTTAAAAGGTCCACGTGGAAGTGGCACCATTTGTTTAAACGGCGCCGCAGCTCGTAAAGTGCAGGAAGGGGATATTCTATTAATCTTTTCGTATGCTTTAATGGATTTCGAAGCAGCTAAAAAACATGTACCTTGGGTTGTTTTTCCGGATACGACTACCAATAAACTAATAAAATAGCGCATTTGATAAAGTTCCTATGGGAACTCCACATAATTGCAAAAAATCACCCAGTGAATAAGAAACTAAAGGAAGCGCTTAAAATTATTATCTTTTTTGGTTTGGGCATTTTTGTTGCCTTTTGGGTGTATGGAACCATGAGTGCCAATGATAAACTTGAATTTTGGTCAGCACTTTCAAATGCCAATTATTTATGGCTAATACTGTCTATATTAATTGGGACCCTTGCACATTATGTTAGGGCATTGCGTTGGAAGTTGATTATTGAGCCTTTTGGGTACAAACCGAAAACATACAATTTGTTTTTTGCTGTAATGAATATGTACTTTTTTAACGCAATGGTGCCTCGATTAGGGGAGGTAACCCGATGTGCCATGTTGCGGACGTATGAAAAAATACCTGTGGAGAAATCGTTGGGAACAGTAGTAGCTGAAAGAGCTGTAGATCTTTTTTGTTTTGGTGGTTTTTTAGGGCTTATTGCTTTGTTTAACTGGGAAACCTATGTGGAGGTTTATGCCGCTATTCAGGTCGCTATTAATGAATTTTTGTATGGAGCGGGCCCTAAACCTGACCCTGGATTTTTGCAAAAGAATTGGAAATTTATTGCTGTGGGATTTGTTCTGGTTTTATTTGGAATATTGTTTTTATTTAGGAAGCATAAATTCATCAATAAAATTTATTCCAAATTCATAGGTGTTGCGAAAGGCTTTTGGGAGGGGTTAAAATCTACCTTATTAATTAAAAAACGATTTCTGTTTATCTTTTATACCCTTAGTATTTGGGGTTTGTATTTTTGTATGACCTATGTTTGTTTTTTCTCACTGCCGCAAACCTCATCAACCCATTTATTTGCTCCTTTTGCCATCATGATTTTTGGCTCATTTGCTATTATGGCTACCCCTAATGGATTGGGTGTATTTCCTGTAGTGGTGGCTGTTATTTTGAATTTGCCGGAATTTGGCGCAGTAGATAAAGGAGTTGGCAATGCTTTAGGTTGGATTATTTGGGGAGCACAAGAGGTAATGATTCTTTCGGTAGGAATGCTGGTTATGTTGCTAATCCCAATTTTTAACAGAAACAATAATCCAAAATCCGACTTGGCCGGTTGATGCCTCTCTTGTAGGAGACTGTAGGTGTTTTATTGACCTCAAAACTTGTTGAAAAACAAAATAATATCTATATATTTGCATAGTTAAGTGATACCAATCAAAAGACCATTTTTATGAAAAAAGTTTTAATAGGATTATTTTTAATCATTTCGGTTGTAGCAACTGGATGTTTAGGCAGTGCTCCAGAACAAATTTTGGGAACCTGGAGATATGTTCCTGTTAATCCCGTAGGTCATGACATGGCTTGGACTTTTCAAGATAACGGTCAA
>JBEIQI010000220.1:0-5402 GCA_040376605.1 Flavobacteriales bacterium
AAACACATGGCTAGTGGACAAACAAAGGTAGAAGTACCAAAGTTTCCATAATTATTGGGTAAAAATGGAATTTCAAAATAAGAATAAGTACCCGCAGTATATGGATTTAAGGTATCCGTAACCATGGCATGGGTGGCTGAATAACCAGAATCTAAAAGCGTTTTCTGAGGTTGTCCAACCTGCCAGACGGTACCCGATATATGATGATATTGAATGATGGAGTCTGCTCCATTTTCGAAATCAATCGTTAATAAGGTATCCTGAAGGAAGTTTTGTGCAAAGCCTACTGCCGGTAAAATGGCCAACAGCATAATTAGTATGCGTTTTTTCATAGGTCATATAGATTTGGTTAGCATTTGTATTAAGACAATACTTTGTACCAATTTAAAAAATTATTTCCAATAATCTACTATAACCAAGCATAAAAACAGGCAACCATGATAACAGGTAAGCTTAATGCTGTATTAAAATTTTCTTGGTAGCAATATGTCCATCAATATTCATGTGCAAATAGTACATACCATTGTCCAATGGATTCAATGTTATGGTTTGATCAACTAAATTACCCTGCATAAAGACCTTCCCTTGAGTATCTATAATTTGATAATCGGCATGGCTAAATTCGAAAGGGAAGCGAACTTGAATATATTGGCTAGCAGGATTCGGAAATACGGCAATCATGTCGGATGCATTTATAGGATCAACACCTAAATTCATGTCAGAGCATTGTTTAATGAAGTATTCTCCTGAGGAATGAGCCCCATTCCATATATCATATTTTTCAGTAAGCGTGGACCATATAATTTTATTGGCATCATCATAAGGTTTCATCGCCCGGATGAATTGCGCAATTTTATCGACGAAACCAGCGGATTCCAGGTTCCTAAAATTAAACATCACGGTTAAGGTATAAAAATCAGTAGCGGAGTTGCCATATGCCTGCGCATAATTAATTAGGTCCACCACATCGTTCATAACATTATTCACATCAGAGGTGTCGAAAATAACATAGTTGGTGCCGCAATTACTGCCAATAACCGTTGCAAAATTACCGGCGTTATGGGTATAAAAACCGGAACCCGGACTATCAGGTTTCCAGATACCCATGGTATTAGAATCATCGCAATGACTTGGAGAGCCGCCACCCCAAATTACCCTTGGTCTCCATTGTTCCAAAGGAAATTTAAAACCATTTTCTGCTCCGGTATTATAATGGCTCCAACTTTCGGGCATATAAGGATTAGGCGGGGTACATTCAGCCGCTGCAAAATCGCGCCAAATAAAACCACCTAAATTGTTTCTTTCTGAACCTAATAAACAGGAGTCCACCAACAAATGATTTAAGTCGGTTGGATTATAAGGATTGGTTGAAAAATTGAAGTGGTTATGAGGATCCACTTCAATGTTGATTTGGTTATCGGCCCATTTTAAGAAATTATTCGGATTGGTTCGTGATGTATCATGGGCAATACATCCTCTTATAAAATTAGCATCCACCTGCATATTCCATCGAGCATCATATTGGATTACTGAATCTGCAATTTGTAATAGAATGGTTTTAGCATCTTCATAATCCTGATAAACCGATTGATATAACAAAGGGTCATTGGTTTCATTATGTGAACCTAAATTTATATATACAGGAGCCTGAGCAGATAGGACTATACATCCTGTAACCAGCATAAAAAATAATTTTCTCATAAGGATCGTTTTTTATTTCTATAACTAAGTTTAAAAAAATGGCTTCTTTAAAATAGTTTTTTGGGTAAAACCCCCTCATGAATGAGTAACCACTCCTTTCTCCAGAGTGCACCGGCATAACCAACCAATTCACCTTTTGATCCGATGACCCGATGGCACGGTATTACAATGGCAATATTATTTTTCCCATTGGCACTGCCTGCGGCTCTTATTTTTTTAGGATCTCCCAGGTTTTTTGCCAATTGCAAATAGGTGATCGATTTTCCATAAGAAATATTTTGAAGCTCCTTCCAAACCGCCATTTGAAAATGTGTTCCGGGTTGTAAAATAGGGAATGTAAATTCTTGTAATCCTTCCTCAAAATAGGCTTTTATTTGCTCGTAAGCAACCGGTAATAATGGATTTTCCTCCTCTTCGTCATTTGTATGTATATCAGGCATTTCGTCGTGGAATTCGATGGCCATGATATAATCCTTATTACCCGAAATTTTAATAAATCCAATAGGAGAGTGGTAAACAATAGATTCTAATATGGTGATTTCCTCCTCCTTATTCATAGAGTGCATCTATCACCTGTTTTTCGAAGATCTCTAATAAGATATCTTTATCCTCCTTGCCATCCATTTGTTGACAATGGCGATACCTTATTTCCCATAATTTTATTTTAGAAATCTCTCTGTTTTGCTCAACAGTTATTTTCGCCGCGGGATTTCCACAAATATGCAAGCTATCTGTTAGTTCAACATAAATGGGATGTTTTACATACGAATCATAGAATTCTTTTTTTCTCCTTTTGATATGCAAGGGAAGATGAGTGACTGAATATTTTTCAAGACTGTCTAATGTTAACCATCCTTCTCGGTTATAATTATTGGTGATGGTAGGTAGGAAAAATACTTGTTTCTGTAATGAATCTATGGATATTTGAAATGAATATTCTTTATTAAATTCAGCAGTTGCTCCGGGTGATCGGCTGGTGGCTATAAAACTGATGGAGGCTATAATAATGATGGGTAAGGCAGTTAATCGAACTTTCTTATGGGGTAACGAACGAAGATATAAATAGGAGATGGGAAGTATGTATAATGCCATCAAATCAGTCCAATCAGGTACTCGTGATAAATGAAGAATTTCAAGGTGATTAAAGGTAACTATCAATGGGTCAGCTAATGGGGATTTCCAAATAATAAATAAAATAGCCGTGAGCCAGTAGATATGTCGGCTAAATCGACCATTCAAGGCTACAAAAAATAAGGGAAAAATAAAGAGTCCCGCAAAATCCGACAGTTTTCCAGTAAGCCAATTGTGGTAAGTATCCTTTAAATAATGATCATTTACTATTAAAAGTAACAAACCAATGATGAATCCTTTCGACCAAAATATGGAGAGGTTTTTATACATGTAATGCATAAATATAATTAATTAACCTTTTGGAAAAGTTTGGGGGATGCTAAGAAAGTTTAAAATCGTATTTTTGCCCTCAGTACAAGGTATGAGAAAAGTATTGAATATTATTTGGCAGTTCTTTTTCGTCATGAATTTTTTATGGTGGCTATGTTTTTTTTATTGGCCATTAAAATTTTTATTTGCCAAAGAAAGTCGTTGGAAAGCCTCTATGAAGGTTCAACGATTTTGGGCGGGTTGGTTAAGGGTGAGTATGGGTGTTAAAACCATTGTGACTTATGAGGAACCGCTTGACCCCAATAAAACCTATATCTATACCCCCAATCATACCAATTATCTAGATATCCTTACCGGGTATAAAATCATCCCTAACTATTTTCATTTCATTGCGAAGGCTTCTTTGGCCAAGGTTCCCTTGTTTAGGGTGATGTTTACCAAAACCCATATTCCTTTCGATAGAAGCAGTAAAATGGAATCAGGATTGGCCTTTCAGCGGGCCGTAAAGGACATAGAAAAGGGTTTTAGTATATTGGTATATCCCGAGGGCACTCAGAATCGCATAGAGGGGCAGTTATTACCCTTTAAACCCGGGGCCTTTAAAATGGCTATAGAAACCAATACCCCTATTGTTCCGGTAACTACCTTAAATCCATTTCATATTCTGCCTCATGAAAAGGATTTATTTAAGAGGAGAAGAGGTGGTCCGGGCAAATTGTATATAAAGGTGGGTAAACCAATCTATCCGGAAGAATGCAACTACAGTATGGAGGAATTACAAGAAAAAGTTTATAATATTGTACTCAACAATTTGCAGGAATATCATGGAAATAAACGATGAAACGGTTGATAAATTAGCCTATTTGGCTCGACTTGAATTTACTGCAGAGGATAAAGCCGCTATTAAAACAGATTTATCTCGCATCATTACCTGGATTGATAAATTGAACGAACTGGATACCGAGAAAGTAGATCCACTTATTTATATGAGTAACGAGATCAATGTGGTTCGACCGGATGTGGTGAACAATTCAGTATCGCACCAAGATGCATTGCTCAATGCTCCCAAAAAAGATTCCGATTATTACAGAGTACCTAAAGTATTAGACAAATAATCATTCGTTGTTCAGCGGCAATTGCACTCCCTTAACTTATGGAAAAGAAAAAGCCCTTTCGAAACTTTCAATAGGGCTAGATTTCATAGTAAGGTTGGTTAGGACCACTTAAATCACCTTCAATAATACGGTTAAATAAAATTTGAGACGGGTTTAATTGGCCAATAAGGTTATTTATTGAGTGAATGCCCTTAAATGTAAAGGGGCTTTATACCAAATTTATTTTAGCCAATAGTTCGCTTCGATGATTTTGACTCATCGCTATTTCTTTTCCTTGGATAATGATATAATTGGGCCCAATGGATTGTATATCCTTAAAACGAACAAAATAGCTTCTATGCACCCTAACAAAACCATTGTTTTCTAGTTTTTCAAAAACCGCTTTCATGGTTTGGCTAAGGATATACTTGTTTTTATCCGTATAGATGATGGTATAATTATCGGCCGCTTCGCAATAAGAAATCTCATCGAATTTTATTTTAATCAATTCATGTTTATCTTTTATAAAAAACGAATCTTCCTCGGCGGTAGAACCGGATTTTACAGGGATGGAAGGCGCTGCTTTTTGATGCAGAGCCAAAGCTAAATTCACTTCCACTTCTTTTTCGGTATAGGGTTTAATGATATAAGCTGCCGGATTGGTTTGTGCAGCTCGATGGATAGTTTCAGTATCACTAAATGAAGTAATAAAAATATGCGGAATGGTGATTTTTTTTTGAATCAACGACGCTAAATCAATCCCATCAATAGCCCCATCAATATGCACATCTAAAAGGCAAACCTGGGGAGGATTGTTTTTAATTGACTTGATTGCATCATCTGCACTGGAACAAATATCAGTTACCTGATAATTTAAATCCCCAATAATGGCTGCAAGGTTATCAGCTATAAGGGCATCATCCTCTACGATCAATACTTTAACTTTTTCCATCTTGATTGGTTTATGAAATAGCAATTAAAAGTTGGTGTTTTACTCCTGAAGTTAAAGATAATAAATATTCGGCTTTTAACTGCCGGATGAGGGATTTTACCAACTGATGTCCAAAACCAGTTCCCTGTATTTCTTCCTTCATCCCACTGCCATTATCTTCTATACATAATTCCAAAAGATCATTTTTTTTGGACAAGGTAATTTTTATTATACCACTAGTATTTTCATTAAATGCATATTTAATAGCATTCGTT
>JBEIQI010000062.1:0-13577 GCA_040376605.1 Flavobacteriales bacterium
GTGGTGGGTGAATTAGGATCACTTTGGGTATCAATTTTTGCATATTGAACAAACCGGCTAACCACCGTAAAATCGTAATTATCAAATGAAATCATTCGTATTTATTTATTAAAAGGATGTTGTTTTAACAGAAAGGCTAAAATAATGGATTATTTAATACATTATTAAAATATATAATGTATTGATAATAAGTTCATTATTTGAATTCTAAAAATCTAATACAATTTAGATTTAAACGAGCCTAAAATCCTGTGATTAAATAAGATTGAAAAAAAATTACTATAATATTTGTATTAAAATTTAATTAAAATTTTATGAAAAAAGTTATCCTTTCTGTGAGTCTTTTTTTTACGGCAATGTTAATAGCAAATGCCCAAAATGTTGCTATTAATACAATTGGTGCTGTTGCGGATGCTTCCTCATTATTAGATGTTAGCTCAACCACTAAAGGAGTTCTTGTTCCTAGAGTTGCCTTAACAGCAACCAATGTGGCCGCTCCGGTAACTACTCCGGCAAATAGTTTGTTGGTCTACAATATTGCTACTGCAGGAGCAGGAACTGCAACAGGTGTAAGTCCTGGATATTATTATTGGAATGCTACGTCAAATTTATGGATAAGAATGTTAAATACGGGTGATGCCTGGTTAACCACTGGTAACTATTTAGGTGGCGGTGGAGCAGGTTTATTAGGTACCTTAACTGCGGATCATGTTATTTTAGTTTCTGGCGGAGCTTCAAGAGGAGCTTTGGTTGCAGGAGGTGAACTTTTCTTAAATCCAGCTTTGGCTTATTGGCCAGGAGATGTTTTATCGGCTTATGCAACTGGCACACAATATGGTGTTTCTGGTTATGGATCAGGCACTGGAGCATCAGTTTCCGTTTATGGAGAAAATACATCTACCGGTGCTTCAATTGCCGGATTATTTGTGAATACCTCTACCAATGCAAATAGTACTAATTTATATGCGCAAACTACTGGTGCCGGATGGGGAATTTATTCTACTACCACTAATAATGCCAATATTTTTCCTGCGATTGCAGGTGTAACTAGTAATTTAAGTGAAACAGGGGTTGCAGGAGCAGTTAATGCTGGTGGTGTCATTACCATTTTAGTAGGAGGTAGCGGAGGAGCTTTTGTGAGTCCAAATACAGGGGTTTATGCTAATGCAACCAATGCCTCTTCCATAGGAGGTTTATTTGCAGGTAACAACGTGGGTGCTGGTTCACCGGCAGGAGGAGCAGGAGTAGCTGCCTCAGGTAGTGGAATAGGAGTTTATGGAGTGGCAACTACGGTAGCATCTGGAACAGGAGGAATCTTCGCTGGAAATAATAGTGGATACTCGACTTTAGCTGCGGGTTCAGGAGTGGCTGGAACAGGTGTAAATACTGGAGTTTTTGGAACAGCATCTTCTGCAGCTGCGGGAACAGGTGGTGTTTTTGGAGGAAATAATTTAGCAACGACTACCTTAGTTGGCGGATCAGGTGTGGCAGGTACAGGTGCAGGTGTTGGTGTTTTTGGTTATATACCTAACAATGCAGCGGGGAGTATGGGTGGTTTATTCATGAGAAATGGTGGAACATTTGTAGCAAGAGTTTGTGAAAATAATGGAGGGACAGATCAAAAAATTCGCGGAACGGGAGCAGTTGCAACCGTTGTAAAAGATCTTGAAGGAAATGAAGTAACGATGTTCTGTCCAGAATCTCCGGAAGTATTGTTTCAGGACTTTGGTCAAGCTCAATTGGTTAATGGATCAGCAGCAATAGAATTAGATCCAATTTTTGTCAAGAATGTAACCATAAACGAGAAACATCCATTAAGAGTAATTATCCAATTAGAAGGTGATTGTAATGGGGTATTTGTAACTAATAAAACAGCTACTGGCTTTGAGGTAAAAGAACTTAATGGCGGTACTTCGAATGTGTCCTTCACTTATTTTGTTACTGCGAATAGAGCTGATAGAATTGAGGATGGTGTTTTATTATCCAAATTTGAAGATGTTCGTTTCTTAAAAGGTGATCCACTTAACCCCGGAATTATCCAGCAAGAAGTAATTCATGGTGAAACCATCATTCATGAAACCAAGCAGCTTAAAAAGGACGAGATAAAACTTGATAGAAAAGAGCAGAAAAAAATTCAATAAAATGAGCCCTAGAAATAGGGCTTTTTTTTTGTCTAATACCTGGGTCATCAACAAAATCTGTTCAAAATTAATATTTCTGTTGTTCAGTTAATTGAGTGCAACAATACTCGAGGCATAAACAAAAACATCAAAAAGTCCTAAAAGCCATTATATTTTCGCTAAACAATTCTTATTACAACGTATGAAAAAATATGTACTTTTTTTGGGTTTAAATATTGGCATCATTGGACTTAATGCTCAAAACGTTGCCATTAAGGAGAATTTTATTGCGCCTTAATTTATTTTTATTTAATAAACCTCATTTAAAACAAGGGCTCAAGAACCTAAGGAGCTCATCTATTAATTTTCTATCGAATAAAAAAACACTTCTATCGAATAAATAAACACTTCTATCGAATAAATAAACACTTCTATCGAAACCTTTGTCTTTTTCAAATAATTCAGTAGTACTATTAATTCAAAATGAAAAGGAATGATGAAGTTTAATGGTTCAAAAATACTGTTTATTATATTAGCTTTTTGGGTAAATATTCAAAACGGTTATTCTCAAAACGTTGCCATTAATGGAACAGGAGCAATTGCTGCAGCCTCTGCCATGTTGGATATAAGTTCAACAACCAGTGGTTTGTTAATACCTCGTATGACGACTGCTCAAAGAACCGCCATTGTTCCTCCGGCAACAGGGCTTTTAGTTTATGATAATACGTTGAATGCTTTTTGGTATTTCGATGGAACAAATTGGAGACCTTTTTTGAGCGATAATACGGGTTGGACAACCACGGGAAATGCCGGAACCAACATCGCAACTAACTTTATGGGATCAACAGATAATGTTGCCGTTGCTTTTAGAAGCAATAATGTAGAGCGGTTGAGAATAAATTCTAACGGAGAAGTTATTGCTGGAAATACAGCCTCACCGTATGCAGGAGACTTATTTGTTGGTTATGGAACTGTTGCAAATACATTTGGCGTTAATGGATATACTGCGTTAAATGGGTCCGGAACATGGGGTGAAGTTTTGGCGGCATCTACAACAGCATTTGCCGCAGTACAGGGTGTTTATGGTGGTTCTGGGACTGGTTCAGGAGTTTTAGGGAATTACAATGGAACTAATACCTTAAATACACGTGCAGGAGTTTATGGAATTTGCAGTACACCAGCAGCAGCTGCGGGTGGAGCAGGAACTGTTGGATACAATGGTATGAATTCTGGAAATCAAAGAATGGGCGTACTTGGTTTTTATAATGGTGCAGCATATGGATTGGGTGTAGTTGGAATCGGGTTTGGTGGAGGAATACCAGTAGGGAACCAAGATATTGCGGTAGTAGGATGGAGAGCAAATAATGCCAACTATAGTGGTTATTTTAATGGAAACCATGTAATCGCCAATGGTACCAAAACCGCATCTGTTGGAACCGAATGGGGAAATCAATTATTATATTGTACCGAGAGTCCAGAGGTATGGTTCGAAGATATAGGTCGCGGAAAATTAGTAAATGGAGTTGCCATTATTGAAATGGATTCCATATTTAAACAAGTTACTTTTGTTGATGATGAACATCCAATACATGTGTTCATTCAAATGGAAGGTGAATGTGAAGATGTGTTTGTAAAACCTGGTACTACTTCTTTTACAGTTAAAGAAAAAAATGGCGGTTCATCAAATACAGAATTCTCTTATAGAGTAATGGCTAAAAGATTGCATTTTCAAGACCATAGATATGGAAACGATCCATTATGGGGAGCTGGAGATACCAGAAAGTATAATCAGTATGCTACACCTCCACCAGTTGATTACATTGAGAATGTAAAGTTTCAGGAAGATCAAAGGAAAAATTGGAAACCAACTCCAATGCCTGAAGGTTTTATTGATTATTTCCAAATTCAAAAAGAGGCCCAGGAAAGAGAGTTGCTAAAACCAATAGAGGGAGAACAAAAATAATTTTCAAAATATCATTTATAATAAGAGACTGCCATGAAATATCATGGCAGTTTTTTTTGTCCGAACGGCGTACTCTTCGACCTACGAATTAGAACGAACTTATGAACCAAGCACTGATCTGTTGTGTTTGGGATAAGAAAATATTTTAATAATAGCTTTTCTTATCCTTAATTCAACTTAATGCCAGCTGTTTAAGAGATTTATAAACCTAATTCCGAATGCGTATGAAGGATAAGAAAGCTTTAAACCGAGCTTACCAACCCAAAATCCAAGCAAAGATTAAAGGTGCTACAATGGTAGCATCACTCTCCACAATAAATTTAGGGGTATTGATATCTAATTTCCCCCAGGTAATTTTTTCGTTAGGCACGGCCCCGCTATAGCTTCCGTAAGAAGTAGTAGAATCAGAGATCTGGCAGAAATATGACCAGAATGGAATGTCATGCATTTCCATATCCTGGTACAGCATTGGCACTACGCATATAGGGAAATCTCCGGCTATACCGCCGCCTATTTGAAAAAAGCCTACACCTTTTCCAGCTGAATTTTTTGGATACCAATCGGCCAACCACATCATATATTCAATACCACTTTTCATGGTGGTTGGTTTAAATTCGCCTTTTATACAATAGGAAGCAAAAATATTTCCCATGGTACTATCCTCCCAACCTGGAACAATAATAGGTAGGTTTTTTTCTGCCGCAGCTACCATCCAGCTATCTTTTGGATCAATCTCATAATACTGTTTAAGTGCACCCGAATTAATCATTTGGTACATAAACTCATGCGGAAAATATCTTTCGCCTTTTTTATCTGCATTGTTCCAAATCTCAAACAAATGTTTTTGTAAACGTCTAAAAGCTTCTTCCTCTGGGATACAAGTATCGGTAACCCGGTTATAATGGTTCTCTAATAAATCCCATTCTTCTTGCGGACTCAAATCTCTATAATTAGGTACTCTTTTATATGAATTATGAGCTACCAGGTTCATAATATCCTCTTCTAAATTGGCCCCTGTGCAGGAGATAATATGGATTTTATCCTGACGGATCATTTCTGCCAATGATTTACCTAATTCAGCAGTACTCATGGCGCCGGCTAAACTCACCAGCATTTTACCATTGTCTAATAAATGGGTTTCGTAACCTTTGGCTGCATCTACTAAAGCAGCGGCATTAAAATGTAAATAATGTTTTTCTACGAATTGCGAAATGGGACCTTTCATGTTTGTAATGTTTGAAAATAGTGTCAGGATTATTCCGATTTACCATTCTATAGGCGGCTTATCCCGCTATCCGCAGTAGTCCTCCTTCGTACGGGCTACTTGCTCCTATCGGGGCCGCTTTGAGGTGCAAAAATACATAATATTTCGATAAGGATAAATTGGACATAAAAGCCCAGTCTGTAAAGGCTTTGCTACTTCTTTTTTGGAGCCGATTTTTTCCCCGAAACCAACATTTGATTGGCCATTTGATAAATCAAACGAGCTCCTACATTGGCATCCCATTCATCCTCTTTACGGGGAGCTACCTCCACCACATCGAACCCAACAATGGTTCTACCACTGGCAACCACTTTTTTAATGAGCACAAGGGCCTCTTGGTATTCCAATCCCCCCGGTACGGGTGTTCCTGTTCCAGGACATAGTTTAGGATCTAAACCATCAATATCAAAACTAATATAAACCCGCTGATCCAAATCTTTTATCATTTCATCGCAAAGGGTACTCCAGGTTTTACCATTGTATTGTTCATTTTTGATATTTTCATCAAAATAGGCCTTTACCCTTCCTTTACTTTTTGATATGAGATTTTGTTCTTCCTGACACCAATCTCGAATGCCTACCTGAACTATATTTTTTACTTCTTTCAATTTTAAGGCATTATACATAATGCTTGCATGGCTATAGGTAAAATCTTCATAGGCATTTCGCAAATCACAATGTGCATCAATATGTAAAATACTATAAGGGCCAGTTTCGGCAAGTGCCTGCATAATGCCTAGGGGTGTAGAATGATCGCCACCAATAAGGGCAATTTTCTTTTTCGCCTTTAAGTATTTTTTACTTTGGTTATAAACCCAAGTATTCATTTCATGGCAGGCAGAATTAATAATGTTAAGTAATTCTTTTCCTTCGGCTGCTTTGGCAATCGAAGGATTATCCAATAAAAGTTCTACATATTGCTCTACCACCTTGCGAACTTTTTTACTTTGTTTACGCAAATCTTCCGGTATATCAACAATATATATTTTATGTTCCCATGCATTAGGTACATCTTGTAAAAAAAGATCTACTTGTTTACTGGCCTCAAAAATTGCCGCCGGCCCTTTGCTTGCTCCAGTAGAATAACTAACCGTAACATCCCATGGAACAGGGATTAATATCAATTCAGCTTCTTTTTCGGAATAGGGTAAACCAAAAATACCGGAGCTATCATTGGCCGGACCATTGGGATCAAAACTAGGTTTAGAATTACTCATTATCATTGGCTTTTATGCCAACAAAGGTACTTTATTTACCCTTAAGCAACGGTTAATTTAATGTAAATTATGCGTTGCTTATAATGAGGGCTGCCAAAACAATAATGATCACCAAAATAATTATTATTAATGGCCATGGATTGCTTCTTTTTTTAACTGGTTGTTTAGGAGAGGAGTTTGTGGGGATTTTCTTTTCCGCCGTTTTCGGACTGACGGCTGTAATTCTTGAGGCAATATCTTCAGGCGATTTTTGCAGTCTGGTTCCAGCTTGTCTGATAATGGTTGCGTTGGTGCTATTAAAAAAAATCTCGTTCAAAATTTTATCCGAGGGAAGGTAATTAAACTCTTGTACAATCATATGATAAATACCTGTATCATTTTTTTTGTTCAGTAATACCTGATCCAGTTCCGCATCTGCAAAACTGGCTTTTCCATTTTCTCTTAATGATTGTTTAACGATTTGTCCATCCTTCTCAAAAGCTAATAGTTTAGGATATCTTTTTTTCTGTTCGCCAAAGTAAATATCATCTAATACTACTTTATATCGCAACGACATGGGTAAAATATTATCGGTAGAACAAAATTTACAACTAAATTCTGTTTTGGTGGGATCTACCTCTAAAGGAGCTCAGCAAGATACGCATCTCACTGCTATCATTTTAATGCCATCCTCTATTTGGGTGGTTGTACCATGCTTATAGAAAATCAGGTCCTCTAATTCGGCATATTGAGTGAACTCGATTTTTTGGTGACAAGATTCGCATGAATAATTCTTAAGCGGAGTTTCTTGTGTAATAACCAATGATTCTTGGCAATGCAGGCAAGGTACCTGTTCTATTAATTCGAAGGATAAGGTAGCATCGATGGTCCCTAAAATGGTCTTTTTTGTAGATCCCCCACGTTTCATACCTTCAATATCAGCTGTTTTAATAATATGAGACCAGCTCGTCTTATTGGCATGTCCGCATTCGTTGCAGGTTGGATGAGTTTCGTTATTCTGAAACGGAATATTATTGCCACATTTATTACACTTGGTAATTAGGTGGAGCAAATGCCATTGATATGTATAATATTTATGCATAAAAAA
This sequence comes from Flavobacteriales bacterium, assembly GCA_040376605.1. Classification (GTDB taxonomy): domain Bacteria; phylum Bacteroidota; class Bacteroidia; order CAIKAF01; family CAIKAF01; genus JANWKQ01. The sequence continues at coordinate 7,652 of JBEIQI010000062.1, forward strand.
AAGCCTCCGAAGAGGCTTTGATTTTTAGTTTTTATTTCCGAAAATTAAATACAAGGTTACAATCACCGCAATGATGCTTATTACTAATAAGGCTACTTTACCCCAAGCAATTGGACGTTGTCCCTTCATTTTACCTGTTCTACCGTTTACATAAACATTGTAGAGTTTACCCTTAAATTTATAAGCACTAATGTATAAGGGGAGTAACAATAGCTTAAATGTAATTTTACTATAAATGGGATGCATACTTAGAATTCGTTGCTCATCGCCACCAATATCTTTTTTTACAATTCCGCTCATTACATTATCCATTTTGCCTTTTCCAATACCAAAACCATCCTTTAAAGTTACCTGGTATTTTTCTGTAATAATTCCGCTTAAATAAGCATCATTAAAGGGTTCATTTTGTTTAAGATCCCAAGGTTCTAATGAATCAATATCTTTTTGTGGAAGGTTTTTACTTGCCAAAACCAATACATCATCGAAGGCATTGGTAACTTTACCTGAACAAGGTGTCCATCTTGTTTTACGCACCTGGCGAGTTCTGGTAACGGTTCTTCCATTTTCTGTGGCGGTATAGGTTTCGGTAACATAATAATAAGTACCTCTCATTCCAGCATAGTTGCAATCGCAAAATGAATCAAAGGTCCAATAAGGAACATACATGGCTTTAAAAGCATCCACTGTATTTACGGCATGTTTTAATTTGCTGGGAGCAAACCAAAGTTTTTTAAGCCAGTTCTGAAATATTTTAAGGGTTTCTTCTCGTTTTATTTTAAAAGGTAAAATTCCACCAGGTCTAATTAAATTTTCTTCCTTCCGTTCAGCGAGCACCAAAGGTGATGCACAATATGGGCAATCAGCAGTTTGTAAATGAGCTTCAACGGTTGTGGTAGCTCCACAATTGTGACAATTAACGGTACTTACAGAAAGCTTAGGAGCCGAGGTAGATTCCTGTTCTAAAAAACTGGTGAAGTCTTGTTCAGCAACATCCCCTTCAATTTTGGGAATTTCATTTTCTGTTTGGCAAAATTCGCATTTGAGATGTGTGGTACCAGGTTTATAAGTAAGGTTGGCTCCACAATTAGTGCATGGGAATTTGTCGGTTACCTTAGAATTTGGGCCATCATAAGCCAATTCTTCTTTAGTCTTATCATCCATAGAATTTATTAAGTAGGTTAATTGGTTCAATAAAAATAAAAAAAAATGGCCATCCACCAAAGTGAACGACCATTTATATTTATACACATACTGTGTTAAGGGGCAGGAGGGGGAGGGGGAGGAGGAACAGCATTAAAATATTGCGCTAATTCAGCAATTGTATCTGCGGTTGACCATCCTGCCATTCCATTTTTCCACATCATGGTAGCTTTGGTAATTTGACCTCCACTAATCATTTGCGAAATTGTATTAGCATCAAAAGGACCTTGTTGAGCTCCATTTACAGCAATAAAGTATTGCACCATAGGCGGCGGCGGCGGCGGTGTATTGTTTCCACCTGTATTGTTATTTTGATTCATGGAATTTTGCATCATTCCACCCATCATATTTCCCATACCCATACCCATACCGGCACCAACAAATGCTCCACCCATGCCTTCATTTTTTGCAGCGGTTTCTAATGAATTGGCTGCACTAAACTGCATGAATTTATTCATATCCCCAAGGATACCCATACTAGAACGTTTGTCGAGCATGGCTTCCACTTCAGGAGGAAGACTCACGTTTTCTACCAGGAATTTGGTAATGCCAAAACCGTAATCGGTAAATTCCGAATCCATATTTTTATGAAGAAGTTCGGAGAACTCATTCATATTGCTGGCCACATCCAATACCGGGATTTTAGCTTCACCAATTACATCCGTAAAACGAGTTACGATAATGTTTCTTAATTGGTCGTTGATATCTTCAACTGTGTATTTTTCATTGGTAGTTGAAAGCTTACGTAAAACATTCTCCGGGCTGGTTACTTTAAATTGATAAGAACCGAATGCTCTAACACGGATAGGTCCAAATTCTGCATCACGTAACATGATAGGATTTTTGGTTCCCCATTTCTGGTTGGTGAAATCACGTAATGAAACGAAAAATATATCTACTTTAAAGGGTGAATTAAATCCATATTTCCAACCTTTTATAGTTGATAACAATGGAATGTTATTGGTATCTAATACATGTCTACCTTCGGTAAATACATCCGCCAATTTACCTTCATCCACCAAAACGGCAGCTTGACCCGGGCGAACAATTAATTGAGCCCCGTTTTTAATCTCATTGTTATAACGAGGAAATTTCCATACAATGGTGTCCTTCGAATCATCGGCCCATTCTATAATGTCAATAAATTCATTGACGAGTTTTGTCTTTACTTTATCAAATAATCCCATTTTTTATGTAATTTTTGTAGGTTAGTGGAACTTATACGTAAAAATATGCAATAGTTTCATTTAATGATTCTTTTTACAGATATTTTAGATTCAAACTACCTCATTGCCTGTCTTAATCGCCAAAACTTTGTATAGAAGTCCCTTGTTATCTGTTTTGTAAAACTATTTAATTGTTTCATTAATTCAAAGTTTTTTAGGATTAAATTTGCCCCATCTTGATTATTGGAATATGAAATATAACCTTACTGAAATACTGGAACTCATAAAAGATAGACGAACCATTTACCCAGAGACCTTTGGTCCCAGAAAGGTTCATAAAGAGCAGTTAGAATTGATGTTGGAAGCAGCCAATTGGGCCCCAACGCATGGACATACAGAGCCTTGGCGATTTAAAGTTTTCTCTGGTTCCTCTTTACAAGGGTTAATGGATGAATTAGCGGCTATTTATAAAGAAACCACTCCTGAGCATAAATTTGCCGAACATAAATACCTGCGATTTACTAAACGAGCAGAATTGTCGAGTTTTGTAGTAGCTATTTGCATGAAAAGGCATGATCAAACAAAAATCTCCGAACTGGATGAAGTGATGGCCGTTGCAGCCGCTGTTCAGAATATGTCTTTGGTGGCCTCTGCTTATGGTATTGGAACCTTTTGGTCAACCGGCTTGATTAGCACTGAACAGGTGAAATATTACCTGCATCTGGAGGATAAGGATAAATGTTTAGGGTTTTTATACGTGGGGTACCCTTCAGGCGAATGGCCAACAGGAAAAAGAAATATCTGGTTGAATAAGGTGGAATGGAATTCTTAAATATTTCCTTGTTTCTTTTTTAAAAGTCCTGTAGCAATAATGGTTGTATGATCAAATGGATCGTAATAAGCGATCATAATATATTTTGTATCTATATAACTCACTACTAATGTGCCTCCATTGCCACATTTATCAAATCCATAATCCAGGTTTTCTCTAAAAGTTGCTTTGTTTTTTTCATTCTTTAATAAGGTCCATTTTCCGCCACAATTTAACGATGGATAAATAATGCTAATGGTTTTTTCTTTTGACGAGTAATAAAGTTGAATATCCCAATAAGGAAACGAAGATGCATTGGGTTGGTATCCATCGCCCAGCCAGGAACCTTCGAGCCATTTGATTTTTTGTGCACCAAGAGGGGATGATAGGGCCAATAGAAGACAAGCAAAAACGATTAATTTCTTCATGTGTTGTATTTTTACAAATGAACGAAGGAATTCGTTGGGATTGTATACCTATTTAAGGGTAAACTGCTTAAGCAATACGTTTCAGTGTTGCAGTAGATTTCATGGTGGTTTTACCTTCCAGATAATAGTCCAATATTATTGATCCATCAGGTTCCTGATGAATTAACACTTTCAAACCAGAGCTGCATGACCCTAATCCATAATTTACATCTTCAAGGCAAACCGCCTTGCCGGTTTCAATTGAAATAATTTTAAGGGAACCTCCACAATTATGCGATGGATAAACCAAATGAATGAAGGATTCGTCGGCACTATAAGTTAATTTAATGGTCCAGTTAAAAGTAGAATTTACATCCCCTCCTGTGCCTGCCCAAATTCCTTCTAACCAATGTAAGGTAGGTCGATTCGCCATAGCATAGGAAACAGAGTGAACAAGGAAAAGGAGGATGAGAATTCTCTTAGTCATTTTGCAGATACATGCTAACCAGACCTTCAGGGGTATTGAGAATAATTTCTTGATTGGTTTTATTTACCTCCACTAAAAATTCATCAATTAATGGAACCAGTACTTCCTTTTTATCGGCCATAATTTGAATGACCGGATGCGCTGCCAAATCGTAGATATCTTTAATAATACCAATCTTACCTAGGTTAATATCGACGGCGGTAAAGCCAATTACTTCGTGGTAATAAAACTTGTTTTTGCCTTTAAGTGGCGGTAACTCTGTTAAAGGCAGATAGACGGACGTGCCCACCAATAATTCAGATTCGTTGGCCGAATTAACTCCCTTTAATTTTACAAATACGGTTTTGGGTCGGATAGAAAATTGTTCAATAAAAAAAGGAGTCAAATTGTCTTTTATTAATAACAATATTGACTCCTTCTTTTTATATTTTCCTGGATCATCTACATCCAGTGCTAATTCAATTCCTCCTTGAACGCCATTGGTTTTTTTAACATAACCCAAATAAAAACAATCTTCTACCTGGATCATTTATTCAACCAATTTTAAGCTTCAGGATTTTCAGTGGTGTCTGCAGCAGCTTCTACATTGTCTGTAGCTACTTCTTCCGTTGATTCAGTTTTATTAGCTTCAGCTTCAGCTAACTTTGCAGCTTCTTCATTAGCTTTAATTCTGTTTTCATTCACCAATTTTTCAGCTTCAAACTTCGCTTTTTTAGCGTCATCTTTTGCTTTTTGAATCTTATCTTCATGGCCACCAATTTTAGCAGTTTTACCATCAATCCAAGCTTGAAACTTAGCTTCTACATCTTCTGCTTTAAAGGCACCTTTTTTTACACCGTTTAATAGGTGATTTTTATAAACTACCCCTTTGTATTTAAGGATAGCATGGGCTGTGTCTGATGCAGTAGCACCTACTTGCAACCAGTTTACAGCTTTATCAACATCAATGTCAATAGTAGCAGGTTGGGTTAAAGGGTTGTACGACCCTAGTCTTTCGATAAATCTACCGTTACGTGGTGAACGTTGGTCGGCAGCAACGATGTGGTAAAAAGGAGCACCTTTCTTACCTTGTCTTTGTAGTCTGATTCTTACAGCCATGGTCTCTTAAGATTAAGTTTTACTGTATTTGTTAATTTAATTATTTAAAAACGAGGTGCAAAGATACGCTTATTCTCGATAATTCAAAACAAACCTAATGATTAAAGGCCTTTCGATGAATAAGATATTGTAATATTCAGATAATCAATTAATTGTAATAAAAAGAGTTAGCCATCCTGATGCTTTGTTGAGTTAATATTTAGGAGGGAACTGTGGAAACGTCTGTTTCGGTGATTAACGTCCATTAGGAATTTTCTTTTTTCAACGAGGAGTTTATCCTTACTTTTATCCAATTGAGATAAAATATGTGGAAGTTTAAATATATCATTGGCAGTATTCTTTTAATTTGTTTTATGCAATCCTGTTATCTTTTTAAGGCTATTAAGTACAAGGATTTTGCCTTAAAGGATATAAATAAATTCGAAACGGATACCTTAAAGGCCAGCTCTCATCCCTTTCAATTTTATCCTGCCGGTGAGTCCCCATTCAAAACTTATTTGGATACCAATCTTGCTCAATCCCAAACTTATTCATTCTTGGTAATTAGAAATGATTCTATTTTGTATGAGAATTATTGGGAAGGGCTTAATCAACAATCCTTACTACCTGCTTTTTCTGTGGCTAAATCTTTTGTTTCTACCCTTATCGGAATGGCCTTAAAAGACGGATTTATTAAAAGTTTGCAAGAACCAATTACCCAATATATACCTGAATTATTAAAACGAGATAAACGTTTTGGTAAAATTACCATTCAACA
>JBEIQI010000315.1:0-3004 GCA_040376605.1 Flavobacteriales bacterium
CAATGACCTATTATAAATATAAATTATTGGGTGAATATGAGGAAAATGGTCGAACCATTTATCGGATTGATATTAAACCTAAGGTCACTGGAAGTCCATTGGTTAATGGTATTGTAGAAATTCAGGATAGTACTTGGAGAATTCATTCCATCGACATTTTTATAACTAAAAATAATGGAATGGATTTACTCGACACCTTAAACATGAAGGTGATCTTTGTTCCTGTTACCCCTCAAATCTGGCTAAAAGGAACTCAGCAATTTGATTTTAAATTCACCTTCAATCTATTTAAAATTAAAGGGGATGGTCATTTTTTAGGGAGCTTTAATAACTATCTTATCGATCCAATTTTCGAAAAGAATTTTTTCAATAACGAGGTAGTAAAAATTAATGAGGAATCTAACCAAAAAACAAATGCTTATTGGGATAGTATCCGCCCTGTGCCACTTACAAATGCGGAAAATAGAGACTACGAATTTAAAGATAGTTTAGAAGATGTTCGTGAAACTAAATCCTATATGGATTCACTGGACAGAAAAAAGAATAAATTTAAAGCAACTGATTTAATTACAGGTTATACCTGGCGTAATTCCTATCGTAAAATTCAGTTTTTTGTGAGTTCACCACTCATGGGTTTCCACTTTAATACGGTAGAAGGAATTGCGATTATCGAACAATTTGGATTTCAAAAAAATTATAAGGAAACCAAAGGCCAAACGAATGTAAATGCTTTTATACGCTATGGTTTTGATGATGGTAGACTTTTTGGGAAACTGAGTTTTCGACATCGATTCAATAGTACCAATCGCTGGTTTATTGGTGCCGAAGGTGGACATTATATCTCACAATTTAATGGAGAGGTTATGCCCGAATTACATAATTCTCTGTACACAGTATTTCTGGAAATTAACCATTGGAGAATCTTTGAAAAAACATATGGTAAAATTTCCACTGGAGGGGAAGTATTTAATGGTTTTAGATTAAACGCCTATTTCGAAGCAGCTTATCGAAGGGATTATAAAAATGCTAATCCATTAACGAAGTTCTATATTGATAATAAAAATAGAGGGTTCGGTGAAAATAATGATTTTGACAATGCCATAGCTGTTCTACCTTCGGGTCCAGGATGGTTGATAACATCACAACTTCAAATATCCTATACCCCAGGTCAAAACTACATGATGCGTCCTAAATTTAAATTAAACTATCCCAGCAAATGGCCAACAATATCCATTTCCGGTAAAGTTTCATTTGTAAACATCACCGGCTTACCCGACTGGAATTATTTCTTATTAGGCGAAGCATCCATAGAACAAGATATTGATATGGGTATTATTGGAAACTCGGAATACTATATCAGTGGGGGCTATTTCTTTAAACAACCTGGACTCTTCTTTGGATTTCATCATTTCAACACCACTCAAACGGTATTTGCTCCCCGCGATGAACTTCGATCATTTTGGACCCTTCCCTATTATCAAGCCTCCACAAACGATTACTTTGTGCAGGCTCATTATCAACATCATTTTAAAGGTTGGTTGCTAGGTAAAATTCCGGGTATAAAAAAATTAAAGATATATGAGGTAGTTGGATTTCACTTTCTCTATAATCCAGTGATCAAGGATTATTATGAATTTACAATCGGTTTTGAAAATATTTTTAGAATTCTCAGGGTTGATTTTGTTGGAGGATTTATTCTTGGAGAGCAACCTATGTTTGGAGGAAGAATAAAAATTAATATTTAAAAGATTGGTATTATCCCATTACCTCAGTTAAAACTTTCCAAATGCCCTCCTCTGTATTCTCCCATGTAAATTTCTTAATTTGCTCACTGCCTTTTTGGATAAGCAATTGTCTCAATAAATGATCTGAATATATCTGAGTATAGGCATGTGCTATTTCAGTTACGGATGTCGGATCAACTAATAAGGCTGCCTCCCCTGCTACCTCGGGCAAGGCCGAGGTATTTGAGGTTATCACCGGAACCTTTAAACGCATGGCTTCCAGAACGGGTAAACCAAATCCTTCGAAGTTCGATACATAAGAACATGCTAGTGCTCCCATAATAAGTTTATCAACTTCCTCCCGAGGTTCCACCCTACCTAAAAAAACAACATCTTGCTTAAACTCCATATTCCTATGTGCCTCAAATATATCTTCGGATTCGGGATAGGATTTTCCTACAATTAAAAATTTCACATCCGAACCATTTTCCCTTTTAAATACATCAAATGCCATTAACTGATGAACCAGATTTTTACGTGGATATAAAGCCCCCACGAATATGAAATAGGTTTTTCCACTGCTATATTTTTCTTTTATGGTTATTAAGTCATCATCCGGAAAAACCAGTTGACCCTGATCTACACCATTATAAGCAACTTCTATTTTTGAAGGTTCGATGAAGTAGTTCTGAGCAATATCCTGCTTACTAAATTGAGAAATAGTTATTATTTTTTTTGCCCTTTTCGCAAATTGTGGAAAGTATGTATTAAAATACCAACGTACCCAAAAAGGGAAATATTCTGGATAATGAAAGAAATTGATATCGTGTATAACTGGTACTTGTGGAATGTTGGTTCTTAAAGACAAATATCCGTCAGGCGACCAAAACACATCTGGTTTGATTTTTTTCAATAAACGGGGCAAACTATAATCAAACCACCATATAAAAAGAAAGGGATGTCTAGCTTGCGGAAATAAAACATGCCCAACAACATTGGGGCCATAGATAAATTCTTGATCATAGGGCCTATCAAAAATAAAATGAAATTCCACCTCTGGATGACGTGTAACCATTCGTTTCAATACCTCATGGGTAAAAGTCCCTAACCCTTCCATGCGACCCTTTAATAACAATCTTGTATTTACAGCAACTTTCTTCATAATAAAACCCGAATTACGGAGTTTACCAACAAAAATATCAGATATTTGTTAGAATAAATATTTTAGTTGAATCTCAAGCAACATATACAGGCCCGTCGCTTCTTTCTCCTTTCAATGA
>JBEIQI010000181.1:0-6438 GCA_040376605.1 Flavobacteriales bacterium
CAATAGAATAATTTCAGAATCCGTTAAAAATGCGAATAACAACCGAACCCTTTGTTTCATTCCTGAAGAGAAATGATGAATAATTTTATCCGATGAATTTTTTAATCCTGAAATTTCTAAGATTTCATTAATATTAATATCATTTAGAGGTTTTCTAAATGTATAATAAAAACTAATACATTCACGTAACGTTAATTCTTCAATAACATCACTCCAGGGAGCAGCCAAAGATATATGTTGATAAACAGTCTCAACAGGAACATGGTTACCATGTATCTGAAACTTCAAATCCCCCTTTGATGGCGAATGCAGCCCGGACAAAAGTTTCATCAATGTACTTTTACCACTACCATTAGCTCCCAATATGGCATAGGAACCCGGCCCTTTAAAGACAAAAGAAAAATCTCTTAATATATAATGATTAGAATGCTTTTTGCTAATGTTTTGCAAATCAATTTGCAAGCTCATTACTCCGGATTTTTAATGATCTGAGCCATCATTTCTGCTTCCATTACTGCCTTACCATCCACATAGGCAGTTCCTTCCATATGAACTAATCCTCTGCGAATTGGCTCTAATAAATTAAGCATAAATATAATGGTATCGCCAGGAGCCACCTTCTGTTTAAACTTAACAGATTCTATTTTTACAAAATAAGGTGTATATTTTTTGGGATCGTCTAATCCGGCCATTGCCAGAATACCACCCACTTGTGCCATTGCTTCAATTTGCATTACTCCCGGAAAAATTGGGTTACCAGGAAAGTGTCCCATAAAACAGGGTTCATTCATTGTAACATTCTTTACTCCGATTACATGAGTATCACTTACTTCGATAATTTTATCTACCAATAAAAATGGATAACGATGCGGAAGTATTTCCATGATCTGGTAAATATCATAAGCCGGCTTTTTCGTTAGATCCACATAGGGCATGGCTTTTCTGGCCTTTTGGTCTTTGGCCATTTGTTTTAGCTTTTTTGTAAAAGCTACATTGGCGGTATGTCCAGGACGAGTAGCAATGATACTACCTTTAATGGGCATCCCTAATAAATATAAATCACCAATAAGGTCCAACATTTTATGACGAGCCGGTTCATTGGAATAATGCAACTCCACATTATTAAGTGTATTAGATCCATTCACCTTTACCTCGGGCTTATTAAATAAGGTGGCAAGTTCCTTCAACTTATCTTCACTCAACTTCTGCTCAACAAAAACAATTGCATTGCTTAAATCGCCTCCTTTAATCAAATTATTCTTGGCTAAATATTCTACTTCATGAAGAAATACAAAAGTTCTGGCTTTAGAAATCTGTTCTGCAAATGATGAAAAATCTTCGAAAAATGCTCCTTGGGTAGTAAGTGCATTGGAACTAAAATCAATCATTACATTGGCCTTAAATCCATCATGACGAACACCTGTTATTTCAACTCCATTGGTATCATCCCTAAAGCAAACATTATCCCCAATTTCAAAATATTTACGGGGAGCTTCTTGTACCTGAAGTCCGGCATTTAAAATAGCCATTACATATGGATAAGAAGATCCGTCTAATATGGGAACTTCGGGACCTGTTAGGTCAATGATAACATTATCAATTTTGCAACCCGCAAAGGCCGCCATAATATGCTCAACGGTATATACGATGGCTTCATTCTTTTTAAGAGCAGTGCATCGATTGGTATCCATTACCAAATCTACATCTGCCGGAATGATTGGCTGATCTACTAAATCAGTTCTTCTAAACTTGATTCCTGCATTCGGCTCTGCCGGATGCACAGTGCAAGTAATAAACTCTCCGGTATGAAGTCCTATCCCTTCTAAACTAAACGATTGGACAATAGTATGTTGTTTATCCATGTAACAAAAGCGACCTTAGTTGTGTTATGTTCAAGGTTCATACAGATAGACACGTGCCTTCTGAATTGAACGCAAGATTAGCAATTTTTTTTGAATTATGCGATATTATTGCAGGCAGAATGCCTAAAACAGTATGGGATATAAGCTTTTATTGGGCCACTGACTCATCTTCCGTTTCCTGAGAGAATCTTCGAATTATGCCTCTAGGGCTCGATTTAATAAACTCTACAATTTCATTCTTTTCATCGGATTCCGGGAATTCTCTTTCAAGATATTCTAATGCTTGGGTTGGATTCATTCCATTATTATATACAATCCGGTAAATGTCTAAAATCGTATTAATTTGATGAGTTGTAAATCCTCGTCGTTTTAGTCCAACGGAATTGATTCCGCCATAACTTAAAGGATAACGGCAGGCAATGGTATACGGCGGGATATCCTTACCTCCTAATGAACCACCGCTTACAAAGGCATGTTTGCCTACCCTAACAAACTGGTGTAGGGCACACATTCCCCCTAGAATAGCATAATCTTCAATAATCACATGGCCGGCCAATTGGGTATTGTTGCTCATGATACAATGGTTTCCAACTATACAATCATGGGCAATATGACAATAGGCCATAATTAAACAATGTTCTCCAACCTGGGTTTTCATTCGATCCTTAGTCCCCCGATTAATGGTAACAAACTCACGAATGGTAGTATAATCTCCAATTTCGGCTGTGGTTTCTTCCCCTGCAAATTTCAAATCTTGAGGAATAGCTGCAATAACAGCCCCTGGAAATATTTGGCAATTTTTCCCAATTCGGGCACCTTCCATAATGGTTACATTACTCCCAATCCAAGTGCCCTCGCCAATTTCTACATTTTTATGTATAACGGTAAAGGGATCAATTTTAACATTTACCCCAATAATGGCAGATGGGTCGATGGAAGTATTTGGATAATTCATATAGTATTCGTGCATCAATGGCGTTTACCGCCGAAACATGCGGGTGTTTTATAATTATCACAAAAATATAATTAAAATTGACAATCAATAAAATGATTGTCAATGAATGAACATTAACTGATAGAGCTGATTGGAAGAGGTTATGGTTTATCCTCTATTTTTTTCTTTAAAGCTTCCAATTCATGATGCAGCTTGTTCAACCTTTCAAACATTTCTGGAAGTTTCTTTTTGGTGATCCAAACCTTCTTGGTTTCATTTAACTCCATGGCTGGAGAACCCAAAACCGTTGTTCCCGGTTTTAAGATTGATTTAGCCACACCAGATCCGGCCCCAATATTTACATCATCTGCAATCTCGAGGTGCCCGGTAATACCGGCTTTACCCCCAATGGAACATCTTTTACCAATTTTGGTACTTCCGCTAATCCCTGCTTGTGAAGCAATAGCGGTGAATTCACCTATTTCTACATTATGTGCTATTTGGATCAGATTATCCATTTTTACACCTCTTCTAATAATGGTAGATCCCAACGTTGCGCTATCGATGGTGGTATTGGCACCAATTTCAACGTCTTCTTCAATAATTACATTCCCAATTTGAGGTACCTTGGTATAACTCCCGTCGGAATTTTTAGTAAATCCAAAACCGTCGGAACCAATTACAGTATTAGAATGTATAACGGTTCTATCCCCAATAACACATTTCTGATAAATTTTTACTCCCGGATGAATAATTACATCATTCCCAATAACTACATCATTTCCAATGGAAACGTTGCTATATATCTTACAATTCTGACCAATTTGGGCTCTATGACTTACATATACAAAGGCGGCTAAGGCAGTATTAGAACCAATAGTTGCGGTTGGTGCAATATGACATGGTTGCTCAATTCCGTGTAATCCGTTGGTTTTGGTATTATAAGCTTCCAATAATTTGGCAAATGCCTTATGCGGATCAAGCACTCGAATTAAGGTAGATTCAACAGAGGATTTAGGTTTAAAATCCTTATTAACAATTACAATAGAAGCCTTTGTTTTGTATATATAATCCTCGTATTTGGGATTCCCTAAGAAACTCAATGTGCCAGGACAACCTTCTTCAATTTTTGATAAATTGTTAACGGTAACCTGAGGGTCGCCTAAAACCTCTCCATCAATCAAGGTTGCAATTTGCTGGGCTGAGTACTCCATAAGTTTAGGTTGTAAAATTATTCAATATCCTTGGGATAACAAACAAAATGTTTAGTTATTACTTTAGTCATATCTTCAGGAAGTAGATGATCCGAAACTTGAAAGAGTGGTGCAACACCCCCATTGTTATCTAAAATCAGGATATCTCCAGAAATTTCCTCATATGCCAAAGCAGTAACGAATGAGTTGCTAACGTAGTAGTTAGCTAAATTATTGTTCTTAAAGTTGAATTTTATGATAACATTTTCCCTGATGGCATTAATTTCTTCGGATTGAAAGGGGTTTGCCTGAAGTTTAACCCGAAATAATTTCCTATAAATCATTCGAAAACAAAGATCAGATAAGATGGGGTCTTTATGTTGAACCCATTCTTTAACGGATGCTAAAATGTCCATGTCATCCAATTGCACGAAATGCTCCAAATTGTCATATTCCGACTTATAAAGAAAGTTACTCAAAGCAGAAGTGGCAAATAGTTTTTCTCCATCCTGAGATAACTCCTTTGCTCTTTTTAGAATGGCGGTTAATAAAGCTTCAGCACCAATAACGGTTTTGTGAAAATAAACCTGCCAATACATTAACCTACGAGCAATCAGAAATTTCTCAACGGAATAAATGCCTTTCTTCTCAACCACCAGTTGATCTTCCACCACATTCATCATTTTGATGATTCGTTCTGAACCGATAATCCCTTCGGCCACGCCGGTATAAAAACTATCCCTCATTAAATAGTCCAATCTATCAACATCCAACTGCCCTGAAACCAATTCACTAAAAAACGGTCTGGGATAGGTTCGGGTAAATATGGCAATCGCCATATCTAAAGCACCATTCAACTCCTTATTCAAGTTGTGCATAATTTGGAGCGAAATGGCTTCATGGGCCACCCCAGGCATGATGGATTTTTCTAAAGTATGCGAAAATGGTCCATGTCCAATGTCATGTAATAAAATCGCAATTCTAGCGGCTTGAGCCTCCTCATTAGAAATAACCACTCCTTTTTGAATCAAAACATCCAAAGCCTCTCCCATGAGATGCATGGCGCCTAAGGCATGATGAAATCTAGTATGATGAGCCCCGGGATAAACCAGGTATGATAATCCGAGTTGACTAATCCGGCCTAAACGTTGAAAATAAGGATGGTCCAATAAAATTCGAATAATTGGATCATTCACCGAAACAAATCCATATACAGGATCATTAAAGATTTTCAACTTGGCCACGCTGCCTAATTTTTACGCGAAAATAGGCAATAATTTATGATAATTCATCATACATAACATGCCCACAACCCATGAGAATGTTATCAAAATATCGCATCAACCCACTTTAATATGGGCCTTAATAAGGCAAATACGCAATAGTTAATGGGCAACTGAAGAATAAAGGCGAGGGTTATGGCTACCGTACTTCTTATCATATTAACCCAACGTTTATCCTCAAAAAAAACTGTATAAACCCAAATATTGTAGATAATGGTGATGACGGTATAAATACCAATAATAATATCCTTATGGTGAGAAAATATCTCTAAAAAGGGAATGGTGAGCCATAAAAACAAAAGTTGCTGGGCACCTATATAAACATTTAAAATGAAGTGTTCCGCCAGGTTATGTTTAGTTTTTGCAAACAATAAAAACGACATGATTGAAAATACCGGAATAGCTACAATGTTTACAATGGTGGCAAACTCTTCGGCATATACAAAAAAGTCGAGTCTGAACTGTTTGTCGAACCCCATCCCATTCAGCACGGTATCTAAAAAAGTACTTTGATCGCCCAATTCATATCCACTCACAAAAAATTTATATCGAACCGATAGGAAAATGGTAATAGTGCCTATAAGGATCAAATAATTAAAATAGGGATATAAAAACTTTCGATAACCCGTCAATACCATTTTTATGGATTCTGCCGGCCTAACCGTTAGATCCCAAGCAGTATAAAAAAACTTGCGTCTTTCTAAATGCACCAAATTATAAAACTCATCCTCCAACATACCTTTTAAGGTAAATCGGGAATTCGATTTTTCCAATCTGGTTTTATCCAATAATTCTTTGGTATGCCTTGGCATTGGCTAATTCTATACTGCAAGTTTAATAAAGAATTGAATATATGCAATAAATAAATAATTACTATGTTTACTATCCTATTAATAGAACAGACGAACACTTGATTATGGAAAAAGTAAATATCCTTTGGGCAGACGATGAAATTGAACTTTTAAAACCACATATTCTCTTTTTAAGAGAAAAAGGATACAATGTAGATACCGTTAATAATGGTGATGAAGCCATCGACAAATTTAAGGCTCAGGATTTCGATTTGGTATTTCTGGATGAAAATATGCCAGGCATGAGTGGATTAGAAACCTTACAGGAATTAAAAAGTATTCGTGCAGAAGTGCCCATCATCATGATTACCAAAA
>JBEIQI010000350.1:0-2274 GCA_040376605.1 Flavobacteriales bacterium
CCATTGGTACTTACATAAACCCAGCTGGCCGAATACTGCACGGTTTGCACATTGGCGGCCACGGCATCCGCAATAGCAGTAGAATTTCCGCTTACATAATGACTTCCCATAATATTGGTAGTATTTTGAAGCCAGCTGGAAACCACCGGATTGGTTTGGGAATAATGAATATTTGTTAAGGCAATTAACAAGGTAAATACAAGGAATCTTTTATACATAAATGCTGCTTTTGAATTATTTGACGAAAGTTTTTTCATTTTCTTGCGGGAGTTGGTGATTATTTTCTAGGAAAGCCAAATTCGGAGTTGAACAGAAACGCTTTGTCACTTAAGGTGAGCAAGAAGGCAATGATGTCGGTTTTCTCATTTGAATTGAGTTGTATCCCATTTTTTAATTCTAAAGGGAGATTTGAATTGGGTTGTACATTGTTTGTATAATGATCCAGCACCTGGTATAAACTGCTGAATCTACCATCATGCATATAAGGGTAAGAAAATTCAATATTACGCAAAGTGGGGACTTTGAACTTAAATGAGTCTGATGGATTGAGAGAAATTTTAGCTCTTCCAATATCCTTTAAATCCGGGTCAACGGGTAATCCATTATTGATAAATTCGCCATTAGTAAATAAAGGTTCAGTATGACAATGGTTACAGTTCTTTTTAAATAATTCATAGCCTCTTAACTCTTGTTGAGTAAATTCAATGCCGGGTTCATTTCGCATTACCTGATCGTATTTAGAATTGGAGGATACCAACGTGAGTTGAAATTGGGCAATAGATTTTAAAACATGTTCACCCGTAATATTGCTGTCTCCATATACCTCTAAAAATAAGGGTGGGTACTTTTTAGTTTGTTGTAGTTTGCGAACCACTGAATTGATATTTTCTCCCATTTCAGATGGATGGGTAATGGGGGCCAAGGCTTGAACGTCCAAATGATTGATGGCACCATCCCACATAAATGATTTATTCCAGGCAAGGTTAACGAGTACAGGTGAATTTCTTGTCCCAATACTATCATAAATTCCATGACTCAAAGAATGATCCACATGGGTAAAGGAGGTAAATGAAAGATGACAACTACTGCAGGAAATCATATTATTTTTAGATAAAATGGGATCATAAAATAATTCACGGCCTAAAGCAATGTTTTCTTTGGTTAAGGGATTCTTGTTGAAGTCATAAACTGGTTTGGGCCAAGTAGATGGAAATTGAAGTGTTATAGGATGAAGTAATAATTTATGTTGAGCTGCCATACATACAACCATCATAATAAGAATGAGTATATAGAATTTCTTATTCATTGGATAAAATATAGAACATGGTAGCAGCTTTTTCTGACATGTTTTTAGCCTTTTGGCCTGGGGACATAATATTGCATTCCTTGGAGAGCTCAATAGAGTTTAACAGGTTAATAAAGTCCACCCCAATTTCAATTTTTTTTGATTTCGTTAAAGGTAATAAGATGGTTTGAATGGATTGAAAAGGAGGGAGGTAACCGCCTAAATGAAATTCGAACTGATGATTGCGGGTATTACAAGTGGAACAATATCCTTCCATCTTTACATTGATATAGCCGCTTTGCCAGGTCCAATACATGCCTTTGGTTGGATCAAGATCACCACCCATTGCTCCGGATACGTTGGTTAGACTATCTATCCCTAATTGAAATTGAATTTGATCGTATTTTAGGTACGTGGGAAGGTCAAAGGATAGTTTTGAATGTTTATCAGTATTCATTTCGATGAGATGATAACTATTATTTTCTTCCCATACCGTTTGATTTCCTTTAATGAATTTGATATTGCTTACATAAAATTTGAAGACAGATAGGGTAAGATTTTTATTTTCAAGAAGGATCGAATCATTTAAGGAGTAATTTTTTTTTGAATAGGTCGGAATAAATTCCAAAGATGTTTTTTCGGTTTGAATTTCCTGCGCATGAATTATTTGAAGAGAAATGATGACGATCCCTAATATTCGTTTTACCATATCCTTTAGACGATTTTGATTAGGTTTTCTTGTGATCTTGATGAAAGTCTCATGGCTTGAAGATAATAAATGTAACAATTCAATGCATGAATTGAGATTATGGTTAATAAACGAGATTATTGGTTGACTAATAATATTAATTTCGTGTTAAGATATGCATATGAACTTAAAAAATAAATATGGCAACACAGCCCTGGTGGCTGGTGCTTCAGAGGGGATTGGTGCGGCATTTACTTCTTACCTGGCTAAGGAAGGGTTGGATTTAGTGCTTGTTGCACGG
>JBEIQI010000087.1:0-10950 GCA_040376605.1 Flavobacteriales bacterium
CCTTTGGAATCTAGCCGGTTTTAAACGCAGTATTATTGCCAAAACCAAGGTGGATAAATTCCATGCTTCTGTTATTGGTGCATTACTCCTAATGGTAGGTTTATATGCCACCATTGCATGGAGTTTCTTCTTTCAAACCCTGGGCGGTAATATCATACTTACCATAGCCGCCGGACTCTTTATGGGGGCTTTTATTATTGCCTTCGATAGGGCTCTCATTGCCTCCATGGCCTCTGGTAAAGCCAATGTATTTTCGTTGGGTTTCCGACTTGTATTGGCCATTTTATTAGGTGTATTTTTATCTCAACCTATCATTTTACGTTTGTATGCACCGGAGATAAAACGAGAATCTCAGATCTTATTAGACAAAAAAATAGCCGAAAGAAAAGTTGAACTTACCGCCATTTATCAAAATGAATTGAACAGTTTAACTTCTCAAAAAATAACGCTTGAAAATCAATTGAATGACCAAAAAAACCTGGTAAATCAGGCCGAAAAGGACTTTAAAAAAGA
Source organism: Flavobacteriales bacterium (assembly GCA_040376605.1). Taxonomy (GTDB): domain Bacteria; phylum Bacteroidota; class Bacteroidia; order CAIKAF01; family CAIKAF01; genus JANWKQ01. Next base: position 514 of record JBEIQI010000087.1, read on the forward strand.
AATGGACGGAACCGGGGGTACTAAAAAATATGGATATAGTACAGTATCCAAACAAAAGGAAAAAATATTAGAAAGTCATTTAGGTGGTTGGGAGCAGATGAATGCTACCCATCAACCTCAAATTACTCAATTACAAAATGGCATTAATCAAATCAACGATAAAATATTTAATGAGGTGGAAGTTTATAGAAATGAAAATAAAGAATTTGGCACCTTAATCCAGGCCGAGGCTTTACAATCCCTATTAAAAAAGGACACCAGTGGAGCCTTAACCATGCGGTATTATTTATTATCGTTTATTTTAACCTTGATAGAATTATCGGCATTAATTGCCAAAATATTTTTGAAAACACCTGCTTATAGAAGCAAGGTTGAATTAATGAACGAATCGGCTGATTTAGAGATCAACACCCAACGTGAAATTCTATTGGCCCGAAATAAAATCTATAAAGAAAAAGCCTTAGAAAGCGAATTGGCGCTAACCGAACAGTTCTTTGATAAAACCCAATCGGTGAAAGATGAAAAATTTGAAACCCAGTTGCAGGATTGGAGAAACTCCAAAGAATTAACCTATAAAAACACCTGGACCCGATTTAAAAAGACTTTCTTTCTATTAGAATAACTTGTTTATTGACCAACAGAAAAAATTTATAGAAGCCTTGAATAGCTGGTTTAAACAAAATGAAGCAATAGAATAGTTGGGAAAGTATTTTATTCGTTAGGTTTTCTTTTCCAGATCGGAAGTTTTTGCTATACTTTCTAATTCAGCTTGTTTCTGTCTATTCTTTTTCCCTAAAGGTTTATCCTTATAGAATAACATGATAAGTACCGGCATTAAAATCATCTCATTAATCATGGCAAAGAATAAGGTAAAGCTAATCATGGTTCCAACAGTCTTAAGGGCTTGAAACGACGACATGGCCAATACCCCAAAACCTGCGCAAAGAAGCAACGTCATAATAATCATTGCTTTTCCGGTGGTTAGATAGGTTCTTTTTAGAGCATATAAGAGTGATTTCTCCTCCCGTTTCTCCATTCGTAACTTGCTTAATAAATGCACTGTATCATCCACAGCGATACCAAAGGCTACGGTAAACAAAATGGCAGTACTCATTTTCATGGTTATACCTAAATAACCCATGGTACCGGATAAAATAATTAATGGAATTAAATTGGGAATTAAGCCAATTAAAACCATTCGCCAGGATCGGAATAGAATAAAGAATATAATGGAAACCGCAACCAATGCGATGGCCATACTTTTGGCCATATTAAAAATTAGGCTCCTATTATTTTTATCAATAAGTTCGGCTGTTCCGGTTAATTTATACTCAATTTTATCCATCCCCGGATTCTCTTTTACAAATTGGGCGAATTTTTTATTCTGAATATTGGCTTGACGTGATCCTATATCGGGAATAATAGATCTTATCCTTGCATTATGCAGATCTTCCGTAATAACAGATTTAACTAATGGGTTAGTTCTTATTGCCTTTAATTCTCGTGTAATACGATTCAACCGTTCATTGCTTTCAGGTATAATATATGCATCTGGATCACCTCCGGCAAGACTTCTATTGGACGCTTTAACCAATCCAACTGGGGATAGAACAAAACCTAAACCATATTCATTTTTTAAATAGGTTTCCATTTTATCTATTTGTTCTAGAATTTCTCTGTCGAAAATATTTTTGGAGGTGTCTTTTACCCAAACCGCCATTTCAAAAGGACGAGTTCCCTGGAAATTATTTTCAAAATAAACGAAATCTTTCTTTAAGGTGGATTTTTTACTTAAATCTTCCAATAAATAGGTATTTTCTTTTACTTGGGTTGTTCCAATAAGCATCACCACTATCAAGGTACCGAACATACCTAAAATAAGTTTCTTATGGTTTATTACCCATGTAAATAAGGTAAGAAGAAAATTTCTCCATGAATATTTGGAATTGGAATTTCCAAACTTTTTAGGTGCTGGTAATAAATAAATTAATGCCGGCAATACGGTATATCCGATAATAAAGGACAGAACAACCCCAGAGGCGGTATAAATACCAAAATCATCAATGGGCTTGATTCCTGAGGTAGGCAAGGTTGCAAAACCTACTACAGTGGTTACGGTTGTGAGAATATTTGCCAAACCAACATGGGTGACTGTTTTTTTAAGGGCCAGCGTTTTATCCATTCCCTCCTTAATATGGTCCATATACTTGGTAACCACATGCACCGCAACCGACAAACCAGTAAATACCAAAATGGTGGGAACTGAATTCGCCAAAACATCCATGTCCTTGCCTGTAAGCTCCATTAAAGCCAAAGTCCAAATAACCACTAAGGCTACTACTGCTACAGGCAATAAAACGCCTGTTGGTGAACGATAAATAATGGTCATTACAATAAGAATAACAACAAAGGCTGCTATAATTAAAAAGACCAAATCAATTTTCATTACACTGGTATAGTATGCCTGACCAATAGATCTTCCTCCTAAATGAAACTCATCGAAATCATAAACATCTTTTAAGGAGGAGATATCGGCAGAAATATCCATACACTCCTTGTCCTTGATTTTTTCGGTATGTGAAATCAAAATACACAGGCTTTTTCCATCCGTGCTAAAAATATTTCCGACTAATTCCTGAGTTCTATAAATCCTGGCCGAATCCAAAGAATAAGTTGACGGATTGTCATATCGTAAATATGGAATTTCACTTGTGAAACCTAATAATGGATCTCTAACAGTTTCTTTGATGGTAACCGGAGAAACCACCTCTTTAACGTTCTTAATAGTTAATAATGTATCAGTAAGGCTCTTAACCTTTGCAAGAAATTCTTTGTCAAATATTCCCTTGTTATTTTTTAGCCCTATGAGGATAAAATCATTATCGGTACCAAATCGTTTTCTATGCTCATTAAAAAACTCGGTATCCTTATCATGGCGAGGAAAAAAGTTCTCGAAATTATAATCAAACCCGATTTTAGTAATTCGCCAAACAGCCAAACCTGTAATGGCTGTAGCTAAGACTAAAATAACTATACTGAGTTTCTTATACATTAAATTCACCTCTTTTAAAAAGTGGTGCAAAATAGGAAAGAAAATTCAATTGGAGAAAGATAAAACCATTGCTAATGACGAATATCATAAAGGCAATTGGCAGTAACATAAGTATTAATGGGCCCCTGGGTGAAGCGGTACCGCCATTTTGGGTTGTTAGAACAACCGATTTAATGGAATATTTCTCCCTGATACCAAGCTATTCCGATGGTCTTACCTACCCAAAATGGAGTTTAGCGAAACACAGGAAATTGGCCCCCCAATTTATTGTATGATTTGACTGATAAGGGATACACTAAAAATACTTAATAAAAACCAGCCTATAAAACCTTCGATAATGCTTAGATATCTCATCCCTTCGCTTCGGGGTAAATCGCCATAACCCAAGGTACTGAAGGAATTTAAACTCATGGTAAAGGCATCGAAGATGCGAATAAGCAAGATTTTTATGAAGATCCCAAAAATCCATAAACTTACTACCACGGCCACCCATATTCTTTTTCCCTGATTAGCCTCTTCCCATTTACCCAGCAATTTATGGGCAAATCGGTAAAAAAACATAGACCTGAAACTGAACTTAGGGCGACTTAAATTCATCCCGAAAATACGATAGTACCAGGGCAACCCCTTTTTAAATTGATATATAAAATTGCTTAACTCTTCGGCAGAGGCTTGTTTGGTTTTAGCCGGAACCATAGTTTCCCCAATTTCTATTAATGATTTGCCTCCCACAAAATAAAGTCCGAAATTTTTAAATACAAACCGGATATCCTTATGTTCGGTGGTATCGAAATTCCATAAATAGATCATAAAAATGAGGGAAAAAACGAGCATCACAATTAATGACCAGGTTAAGGATTTAAAGGGGTTGGTACCATAATCGCAAAAGGTCTTTAAAAATGCATTCATGAACCAATTGAACCAGGTTCGGCTATTAAATTGGTGATTGAGTCGATTACGCAGATAGGCCGTTTCTATATCCTTCCATTCTACATAACAGGCATTGGCCGATAAGGTATTCCCCTGATCTTTATAGGTATGATAAAATAAGGTATAAACACTGATTAAGGTTTCGAAATAATATTTATCATCCAGGTTAATAATATCCTTCCCATTCATAAAGGTTTTACCATCTTTTAAAACCTGCAATTTTTGCCCGCTAAAATTGGCCCAGTCTAGCTTAGAATTGCTCGAATTAAAACTAATGGCTTCCGCCGCCACTTTGGAGGTGGTGCTATGATATATTTTAAACTGGTTACTTACATTCACAAAGGATAAATCTAAAGGAGCCCCAATGGTGCAATTTGAAAACTCCAGAGATTTAAATGAACTATGTGATAAATCGATATAAAAAGAAAACTTTTCGTGGGTTGTTTTTACTTCTTCGAACTTACAATCCTCGAATTTAACATCGAGCTCCGTTAGGTTATTGGCAAAATAAAAATAATGAGGACATTCGCGAAGTTCGCCAATATTAAATTGTGCCTTATTTACCCTTGGGTCTTTTATATAGGATTCGTTGTACTTAAACGTGCAGTTTTTAAAACTAAGATGTTCTTCGATAGTAGCTCCCTCTAATACCGAAAATCCCCTTTCGAAGGTACAATTTTCGAATTCGAAAAACTTTGCAAAGGTGCCTACCCTTAATAAAAACGGACCTTTAAAAACACAATCTTTAAATACCATACGCATCCCGCTGGAATTGACAAAACTGATGCATTCGTTAAAGGTGGTATTCCTAAACATAAACCAAAATATGCCGGGGAAATGGCAGGAGGAAAAGGCAATGCCTTTGTCTACCGTTAACTGTTCTCCTCCATTTAAATATCTTTTATCCCAGGGCTCGTCGGTTGGACGGTTAAAGTTGAACTGAATGGTATTAATCCCCAAAAAGCCTTTTACCGCATAGTATGCTGGGGCTGCACCAACCGATGTGGCATCAATAGGTGTTAATTCGTTCGATAATAAGAGTTGATGTAAATCGTTAAAAGATCCATCTTTCCCATCCAATGTGGATGCATGTAGTGGTAGATGCAACCAAAAGACAAGTACGATGAAACCAATTTTTTTCATACAAGATCTATTGAATAATCTGCGAAATGAGGGCCACAATAAATATCGATAATAAAAACCAGCCTATAAATCCCTCTATAATACTTAAATAACGCATGGCCTCTGATCTGGGCAAATCTCCATATCCTAAAGTTGAAAAGGAGTTAAGACTCATGGTAAAAGCATCAAAAATTCTGATTAAAATAATTTTACCCAATAAAATCCCGATCCAACAACTTACCAGCAACGCTACTAACCAACGTTTTGATTGGCGGGCATCTTCCCATTTTCCCAATAACCGATGGGCTATTTTAAAGAATACCATCGACCTGAAACTTAGTTTAGGTCGGGTAATATTTAATCCAAAGAGTCGATAGTAGGCAGGTAAAATATTTTTATTTTCATCGATGTATTTGCGGAGTTCGTTGGCCGAATGTTGTTGATCTTTTAAGGGTATCATCATCTCCCCTATTTCAATCAACGACTTACCATCGGTAAAATATTTTCCAAAGTTTCTAAATACAAATCGAATGTCCTTATGTTCGGTGGTATCGAAATTCCATAAATAAATCATAAATAAAATGGTAAATGCCAACATGACCACTAACGACCATGCCAGGGATTTAAGCGGATTGGTTCCATAGTCGCAAAAGATTTTTAAAAATATATTCATGAACCAATTGAACCAGGTATCGGTAGTAAACCCAACGGTTAATTCCCGCGACATATAGCTGGTTTCAATATCCTTCCATTCTACATAACAGGCATTGGCCGAACGACGGTTTCCTTGTTGTTTATAGCTACTATAAAATAATGCATATACACTTATTAAAGTTTCGAAATCGTATTTATTCTGACTTTTAATAATATCGGCCCCTTTAATAAATTCACCTTCATCGTTTTTAATAGCAATGCGCTGTTTGGCAAAAATATTCCAATCGAGTTTGGCATTACTCGAATTAAAATTAATGGCATCTGCTACTAAAGTGGTTACTTTTGAATCGATAAATTTAAATTGATTAGCTACATTCCCAAAGGCCAAATCAATGGGTACATTGACATCAGAATTACTGAATTCAATCGACTTAAATGAACTATGCACCAGATTGATGTATAGGCTGTTTTTAAAGGAGGTATCGCGGATAGAGGCAAAATAACAATTTCTAAATATCAGGTCGTACTCCTGCTGGTTATTGGCAAATTGAAAATAGGGCGGGATATGCGATAATTCTCCAATTAAATATTGTGATTCGTTTACCCTTGGATTTTTTAAAAATTCCTCGTTATAAATAAATTTACAGTTAGTAAACTTAAGATGTTGATTTACCGTGGTTCCTTCCACTAATGCAAAACCTCTTTCGAAAGTGCAATTCTCAAATTCTATAAAGTCAATTTGATTTAAATTGGTGGATAAAAAAGAATTTTTAAAAACGCAATTTTTAAAAATGAATTTTATGTTGGAGCAATGATGAAATGAAACCGCTTCATCAAACACCATATTATTAAATAACAACCAATAAATTTCCGAAAAAGTACAGGTAGTAAAGTCGATGGCCTTTTTTACATGAATCACTTCTCCCCCATCCGAAAACCGTCTATCCCAATAGTCGTCGGTAGTGCGATTAAACTCAAAATTAAGCCCATCATATAAACAAAACCCATTAATGGATAAATAGGCACCCATTCTCCCCTTCGAATGATCGTTAAAAGGCATTTTTTCATCATCCAGAATGGCCTTGAAAAAATCGGCATGCGATATGGTTTTACCATCCAGTACACTGGCAAAACTTGGTAAATATCCCATGCCTATAAAAAGGCAGAGTAGAATAAAACGCGTTGATTGGGTTTTTCGCATTATTCAAAAATAACAAAAATGAGCAAAACCCAAACCCTTTGTTACTTATGTTTCTTTTTAGCCAGGTTTCTAAAGGCTTGCAAATAATCATCCAACGACCGCATGAGTTGATTGATGTCTTTATACGTTGCTTCCTTATAAATTTCCTTTACCTGATCTTTGGCTCGTTGTATAGTACGCTTGGCCTGCTCTACATTGCCTGCTGCAAATAAATCCGACATAACTTTAATGGATTGATTAAGGATGGCTATACAATATAATTTTTTGTTTTGTTTATCAGCAATCAATTCCAGTTCACCGGTAAAGGGTTCCCAATCCAGAAATACTTTTTCTTCGGAGACTTCTTTTAATCCGCTTTCAGGATTGGTGTATTGAAATCGAATAATAACCGGTTGATTTTCGATGGTTGAATCCGGATTGATTAAATCGAATTTAGCCAAAGCAAATTCAGTAGATTCGGTATATAAATTCGGAATTTTAAAGGTGGCCGGATTCTTATCGGCATTCAAGGGTTGATAACCGTAAAGATGCTTATACACTATTTTATCATTGTATTCAACTTCCACCGTAACATCTATGGCTACAGGCATAAGGCTAGCCACCAAACCATTTACAAAAACACTATCGTAACTTCCTTCTGATTCTACATAGAATAATTTGCCTTTTCCTCTCTCGGCCAAAATAGATAACAAGGCATAATTAAAGTTTTTTCCTATACCAATGGTACTGCATTCAATTTTGGGAAATTTAGCCTGGGCGTTAAGGGGTTAAATGAATAACCTCTTAAAAGTTGATTTTAGTATAGGGCTGGAAATTTAAATTAGACCTTTGTTTTAAATATGAGTCGAATGAGGATCCAAATAGCGATGATGGTGCTGGTAGCAAACATCAAGTTACCTAACCATTCCGGTTTTCCCCAAATGGTCATTACAATGCTACCTGCCAGCATACTGGCAATGATGAGGGCTAAACCTAACAATCGTCCGAAAGCCATAGCTGATTTTACAAAAGCCGTGGAATCGGTTACTTTGATATCATGGGTTAACTTACCCTCTTTAACGCGATATAAAATTTCGTTGACTTCGCCGGGGAAATCCCTTACCAATGAAAAATAATCGGAAACGGTATCATATAAATCGTTGGCAATAGCTTTAACCGAATATCTCTTTTTTACCAAATCTTCTGCATAAGGTTTAATTAAAACCGGCAATGAAATATCCGGATTTAAATTATAACCAAATTTCTCGATGGTGGCCAAAGCTTTTAATAACAGATAAATGCTGCTGGGTAATTTTAATTGGTACTTGAGCATAATGGACACACATTGATCCAACATGGCGGTAAAATTCATTTTTTCATAGGGTAAATAACCATATCTATTGAGCATATCCTGAATAGAAAATTCAAGGTCATCACGCTCAGGATAGAATTTTTTTCCGCATAAGGTAAGTAAAGAACTGGTTACTCTTTTGGCATTCATGGTGGCAATACCTAAAGTAAAATCAGCCAGGAAATTCATATGGGCAGGCTTGAGCACACCCACCATTCCGAAATCCATCACGGCCAATTTATTTCCTTCTTTTATAAAAATATTACCTGCATGCGGATCCGCCTGAAAAAATCCATGTTCTAAAATCATTTTCAGCAGGATATGAGTTCCATTATCTGCTACTATACCTAAATCAATCCCGGCTGCTTTCATCTCTTCTACCTGATCGGGTCTATAACCGGATACTTCCTCCATAATCAATACCTTTTTAGTAGAGATATCCATATATATTTTAGGGATGATACAATAAGGCACATCTCTAAACATTTCCTGAAAACGTACCGCATTGCTGGCCTCATTAAAATAATCCATTTCCTGAATGATGGTCACCCCAAACTCATCCACAAAACCCACAATATCCACCGCTCCTAATCCCGGAAATTCCTTCACGGCCATTTGAGCAATATATTTCATCAGGTATAAATCGAGTTTAATTTTCGATTCAATTCCCGGACGTTGAATTTTAATAACTACCTTATCTCCATTCTTTAAAACCCCCTTATAAACTTGACCTATAGATGCCGAAGCAATACATTCTTTGTCGATAGATTGAAAAAACAAATTTACCGAACCGCCTAATTCAGTTTCAATGAGTTTAAATGCCAAACCATTATCAAAGGGTTGAGCATTGCTTTGGAGTTTTTTAAGTTCGTTCCGTAATTTCTCCGAAATCATATCGGGTCTATCGGCCAGAATCTGTCCGAACTTAATAAAGGTAGGACCTAATTCCTCAATAACCACTCGAATTCTTTCCTCTCTGGTATGAATAACCCCTTCGCGTTTATAACGTTTGGAGACCATACTTCTAAAAAATTTATTTTTACTCATCCAATTAATCCGGGCATGACGGATAAGGATATGTATGATATAAAAAGCACGTATAAGTTGCTGATAATATAAGGGGAGCCTGAAAATTTTAAACATTAAGCCTGCTTTTTATTTTGTTCGTGCATTTCGTCGGCCAATTTATTAATGGCTTTGGTTAATTCGCTTAAATCGTCTCTTGTAGGCATTTTAGTGCTATCTACAACATCCGTTAGCAGGGCTTTGGTATCCATTCTTCCTTTCATATCTTCCAGATATTGATAAAGGCCTTTGGCTACTTTTTCCATTTGTTCCGGATCATCTTTATATGCTTCCAACACTTCGGAAACCTTGTTAACAAATAATTCCCGATCCATTAAGCCTAACGACAAGCCCAAACGAACAATTTGATTTATTAATCCTGACATATTAACTGATAATGGTTCATATCCCAAAGGTCATAAAAATTACGAATCAAAAAGATGATATTTAGCAGGTTCTACCCAAAAAAGCGTAAATAAAATGCTAAAGGGTCTTTAATAAACCCATTACCTTCTGGTCAATCGGAAAACTTAGGTTATTTGGATTAAACTCCTCCAGCGATTTCCAAACCAAAAACTGCTCCCCTTTATCATGCGGAAACAACATGTTCACAAGAATGTTTTCGGATAATACCTCCATGGTATAATAAATACTCATTACCTGGGTATCAGTATGAAAAACACTTTTTACAAAAAAGTCGGTGGTATAAAAATGATCAGTAACCTTCACCTCTAGTTCATATTCTTCTTTCATTTCCCGTTGAAGACATTCAAGGGTGCTTTCTCCATATTCTAACCCACCACCCGGAAACTTCAGCATATTCATATCCCCATATCTCTCTTGCGAAAGAAGTACTTGGCCATCCTTTATAAAGATGCCGTAGATCCGTATGGTAAATGTTGGCTTCATGGTAAAAAAAAGGACGGAGATCAATCCGTCCTTTCAGAAATATTTATTTAAATTTTTTATTTAATAATAACCCCATTGGCCGTAAAGGCATAAGTGGTATCAGGTTGTGTAATAGAATCAATAGCCGCTTGCGATTTATTGGCATCCTTGGCTTTATGTTTTAACCATTCAACC